>JBBSXG010000125.1:0-3974 GCA_038045885.1 Nanobdellota archaeon | reverse complement strand
AAACCAAAATCTTTGAAGCAAATTTTTGGACACGATGGTTCTATAGATGAATTAAAAAAACACATTTTAAAGAAAAAACCTGTCTTAATACATGGGAATACTGGAATAGGAAAAACAGCTACAATCTACGCGTTATGCAATGACTTAGATTACGAAATTCTTGAGATTAATTCTAGCAATTTAAGAAATAAAGAACAAATTGATACCATTGTGAAAAATAATCTGCAACAAAAAAGTCTATTTGGAAAAGAAAAGCTAGTTTTAATAGACGAAATTGATAATATAAATGCTACAGACAGGGGTGGATTACAGGAATTAATTAAATTATTTGAAGACTCCAGGTATCCTATTATTTTAATAGCAAACGACCCGTGGGATTCTAAATTTAAAACATTAAGACAAAAATGCAAATTAATCGAATTCAAGAAATTAAGTAATGAAATTGTTTTTAATGTCATAAATGATATAAACAAAAAAGAAAAATTAAAGATAGATGAAAAATTACTAAATAAAATTAGTAAAAGTTCTAATGGCGATTTGAGATCAGCAATCATAGATTTAGAATTAGCTAAAATAAGTAATAAAGACATAGACTTAAGAGAAAGGAAAGAAACTATTTTTAATATTTTAAAGCAGATTTTTAATAAAAGGGAAGTTAATTTTAATATTTTTAACAGTTTAGATGAAGATTTGGATGAGATTTTATTATGGCTAGAGGAAAATATTCCAAAAGAATATGTTGATGAAGAATTAAATAAGGCATTTAACTCCTTAAGCAAGGCAGATGTTTTTAGGGGAAGAATAAGAAGATGGCAACATTACAGATTTTTAGTATATCAAAGTTTATTAATGTCTGCAGGAGTTTCATTGGCTAAAGATAAAGAAAATAGTAGATTTACTAACTATCAAAGAACTTCTAGAATATTAAAAATATGGATAATGAACATGAAAAATGCAAAAAGAAAAGAGTTTGTTAAAGAAAATTCATCTCAAATACATATGTCTCCAAAGAAATTAACTAAAGAACTTCCTTATATGAATTTTATTAAATATTAATTACATTAGTCTAAGTTTTTTTATACGATCATTTATATCTGGATGTGTTGAAAAAAGTTTAGCCATAAATCCTTTTTTCTCTCTTAAAGGGTTTTCTATATACAAATGAGCAGTGGCTTTATTCGCAGTGTCTACGGTAACATCATGATCATTTTTTATTTTTTCTAAAGCATCTGCTAGTCCTTTTGGATAATGTGTTAATTTAGTTCCTGTAGCATCTGCTAGATACTCTCTTTTTCTTGAGATAGCTA
Organism: Nanobdellota archaeon; assembly: GCA_038045885.1. GTDB lineage: Archaea > Nanobdellota > Nanobdellia > SCGC-AAA011-G17 > GW2011-AR20 > JBBSXG01. The sequence continues at coordinate 2,667 of JBBSXG010000125.1, read as the reverse complement.
AACGCATTAATTGGGCAACAATCGGAGCTAGAATAGCTAAAGCAATCGCAATAGCTAAGAAGATTAAAGCTCCCTGACCCTTGCTTTCACTTCTTCCACTTCTAGGAGCCCAAATAAAAGAACGAAATATAATGTCACTTAATAAAACAACAACTCCAAGTAAGACAGTAACTAACATCATAACTCTTATATCATAATTTTTAATATGAGACATTTCATGAGAAATAACGCCTTCTAACTCTAGTCTATTCATTCTTTTCCTTAAACCAGAGGTAACTGCTATTGAAGCATGTTTTGGGTCTTTACCTGTAGCAAAGGCATTCATAGACTCTTCATTTATTAGATATATTTTCGGTTTTGGTATTTGAGCAGAAATAGCTAGTCCCTCAACTAAATTGAATAAATAAGGATCATCTTCTTTTTTTAATTCTTTAGCACGTGCAGATCCTAATATCATCGAATCTCCTGATTGAAAAGCAAAAAAGGAGTATAATATTGCTATGATAAAAGCTATGATCATTCCGACTAGATAACTCCCAATAAATAACATCCCTATAACCGCACCAAGAAGAATAACAATAAGTGAAAAGAAAACTAAAAGAATGTAGGTTTTTCTTTGATTGTTTTGGATTTCCTTGTAAAAACTCATGATAATAGAAAGTTATGATTTAAAAATCTACTTTAACATTTTTCCTATCTGATTCTGTTATCTTAAAATATTCTTTTTCTTTGAATCCAAATAAATTCGCGATCATATTAGATGGGAAAGTCTGAAGTTTATTATGCAAATCTAAGACTGAATCATTGTAAGATTGTCTTGCATACGCGATTTTAGATTCTGTCCCCGACAATTCTTCTTGTAACATCATAAAGTTTTGATTCGCTTTTAAGTCAGGATAATTTTCTGAAACTGCAAATAAAGTCTTTAAAGCCGAGGTTAATTGGTCAGATGCTGCTAATTTCTTATTTACATCTTTACCCTTCATAATATCTGTTCTTGCTTTAGTAAGTTCTGCTAAAGTCTGTTTTTCGTGTTTCATATAACCTTTTACAGTATTAATTAAATTTGGAATTAAATCTGTTCTTCTCTTTAACTGAACATCTATTTGAGCCCAAGAAGTATCTGCAATATTTCTTAACCTAATTAAACTATTATAGATTACTATAATACCCAAGATAATTATTCCTAAAGTTATTAAAACTACTGCTAAGACATTTGCCATAAATTTGCTATTATTTATATATTTAAAAATCTTTCTTATTTAAATTTTATAATGTAACTTCAAAAGATTTATATTCAAGGATTCTTTCTTAAGACCATGCCATATCCAATAATTATAGGAAGGACGGATAAAGAAAAAAAAGAGCTTGGTGATAAAGGGCTAGCTTATATTGGAAAAAGTTATGTCAAAATGGGGAATACAAGTTCTTTAAGTAATTATATTTTATTAGATGTTGCAAAGCCTCATACAATTTTAATTGCTGGTAAAAAAGGATTTGGGAAATCTTATTGCCTTGGAGTTTTAGCAGAAGAGGTAAGCAATTTACCAGAGGAAGTTAGAAAAAATATTTCTATATTAATTTTTGATACAATGGGGATATTTTTTAGTATGAAATATAAGAATGAAAGACAAAGAGATGAATTGTTAAAATGGGGATTAGAGCCTCAGGGAATAAATGTTAAAGTTTACATCCCAAAGGGTAAATTCGATGAGTATAAAGAAAAGAAAATTCCTGTAGACTATAGTTTTTCTATAAGACCTAGCGAACTAAACGCCGAAGATTGGTGTAATGTTTTTAATGTAGAATTAACAAGCAACATTGGAATATTAATAGAGCAAGCATTAAATAAACTAATAGGTGATTATAGCATAGAAGATATAATTGCAGAAATAAAGAGTTCTCATAAGTCAGATGAGCAAACTAAAAATGCTGTAGAGAACAGATTCAACGCTGTAAAAACATGGGGTTTATTTGATGTTGAGGGAACAGACATTAAAGATATTATCAAACCAGGTGAAGTTTCAATATTAGATACAAGTGTTTATGATGATTTTAATATTAAAGCCATTGCAATTAGTATAATTTGCAAGAAATTGTTTTTAGAAAGAGTAACTGCAAGAAAAATTGAAGAAATTAATGAAATAAATGAAACACAAAGCATATTTTCACAAGAAGAAAAAAAATTAGAGCAACCTTTAGTGTGGTTATTTATTGATGAGGCTCATGAATTATTAAGAAGAGAAGGAAAAACTCCTGCTTCTGAGGTCTTAACTCAATTAATAAGAGAGGGAAGACAACCGGGGATAAGTATGGTTATGGCAACACAACAACCAGGAGAAATTCATAGAGATGTAATTACACAAAGTGATATTGTAATAAGTTTTAGAGTTACTGCAAAACCTGATATTGATGCTTTAAATTTAATAAATCAAACTTATTTAACTTCACAAATTTTAGAGCATATGAATAACTTGCCAAATGAGAAAGGTTCTGCAATTATTTTAGATGATAATTCAGAAAGAATTTATAGTATTAAATTAAGACCTAAATTAAGCTGGCATTCAGGAGATACCCCTTCAGCAGTTATGTTTAGAAAAGAAATTATGAAAATATGAGAGATAAATTTACTTTAAAGGCTTTAGATGAAGGTTATCGTGCAAGAAG
>JBBSXG010000124.1:0-2208 GCA_038045885.1 Nanobdellota archaeon | reverse complement strand
TACCTGCAAAATAAAGTATATTTTTGTGTAAACTCCGATTTATAATTGAAAGTATCTTGTTAGTTAATATAACTCCGATTAATTTATTTTTTTCAACTATTGGAATTGCTTTTAATCCATGTTTTAATGCAATGTTAGCAACCTTAACTTGTTCTGTGTCAGGATTTACAAAAATAATTTCTTTTTGCATAACATCTTTTACTTTAGTTTTTCCAGAACGTTTGAAAATATCCTTGACAGATAAAACTCCGACAAGATCATTTCTATTATTTACAATATAAATGTAGTCAATAACATCAAATTGTTTTATGTTTTTGTTAATGTATTTATCAGCCTGAGAAATGCTATAAGTATCAAAAATTATTGGAACTTTATCCGTAATATAATTAATAGCTAAATCCTTTTTGTCTACAACTCTTTTCTCTGATTCCATATTCCTCTTTTAATTATTAAAGAATTTATAGTATTTAAATATTTTTAAATTAAAGTTTTTCTGTAAATCATAAAGTTCTAGCTGTTAAAAGTTGTAGTTGTTTTTTTGCTTTTTTATCTCTAGGGTTAACGCTCAAGGCCGCCCTTACTTCAAGTATTTTATTCTCAATTAAGTCCAACCCCCTTAAATTTTCTTAGGCTATCATTTTAAGGGGTATATCTTAACATTGTCCTGGGATAAGGAATTGCATCTTTAATATTCTCTAACCCGCAAATCCACGAGACTATTCTTTCAACACCCATTCCAAATCCGCTGTGAGGAACACTTCCATATCTTCTTGTATCTAAATAGAATTTATAGTTTTCAGGATTTTCGCCTTGCTCTTTTAATCTCTGGATAATTTTCTTTGGATCAGGTTCCCTTTCACTTCCGCCTATAATTTCCCCATAACCTTCTGGAGCAATAAAATCGCAGCCTAAAACAACTTTTTTATCTTTATCATCTTCTTTCATGTAAAATGCTTTGACAATTTTAGGATAATGAGTCACAATAATAGGGGTGTCGTATAATTTGCTTAACTCATCTTCCTCTATAGTTCTTAAGTCCTTACCCCAATCAATTTTAATATTACATTTGTTTTTTAATATCTTTAATGCTTCAGTATAAGTAATTCTAGGAAATGATTTTTTAATTATAGGCTCTAATTTATTAATATCACGTTCTAAAATTTTTAATTCATCCTTATTTTTTTCTAAGACTTTTTTCACTATGTGCTTAATTAATTCTTCGCCATAATCTTGTATGTCTTTAAACGAAGCCCATGCAGCTTCCATTTCAGCATGCCAGTATTCTGTTAAATGCCTAGATGTTTTAGATTTCTCTGCACGAAAGCTTGGTGCAATACAATAAATTTTCTCCAAAGCAAATATAGCTGGCTCTGCGTATAACTGCCATGTCTGTGCTAAAAATAATTTCTTTCCAAAATAATTTAAGTCAAATAAAGTACTCCCGCCTTCTGCTTGAGTACTCTGAATTATTGGGCTTTGAAATTCATAGAAATTATTATTCCTAAAGTATTCATGAATAGCCCAAAATATTGTACTTCTAATCTTTAATACAGCTGTTAGTTTTCTAGATCTTAACCATAAATGTCTGTTATCTAATAATAATTCAGGACTTTGATCTTTATTTATTGGAAAAACTTCTGCAAATTGAATAACATTTAATTTACTTACCTGAACTTCATAACCCGTAGGAGCTCTTTTATCTTCCTTTAATTCTCCTTCAATTTCAATAGAACTTTCGATTAATAACTTATCAGCATCTTCCCATTCTTTTTTATTTACTTTATCTTTTTTTACTACAGCCTGAATAATATTTGTAGAATCTCTTATAACTAAAAATGCCATATCTTTTTGTTTTCTTTCACGATAAATCCAACCTCGAAGATTTACCTTGCCTTTACCTTTTTTCAATGCTTCTTGTACTGAAATGAACATATAAGTATAATTAAGAGGTATTTTAAAAAGATTGTGGTTAAATTTAAATACTAAATAAGTATATAATTTTATGCAAAAAAAGGCCAGGCAGCTATAGAATTTCTGACAACATATGGCTGGGCAATACTTCTTTTAATCATAGCTGTTAGTGCATTTGTAGGATTAGGAGTTTTTGGACAACTGAAAATGCAGGGACATTGTATATTACAACATCAAATCCTCTAACTTTAAACCAATGGCACCATGTACTGTTTGTCCGTGAGGATTATCTAGGTG
>JBBSXG010000123.1:0-2771 GCA_038045885.1 Nanobdellota archaeon | reverse complement strand
TTAATATCTGCAGTTTATTAGGATCTCTTTTAATATTCTTAATTATTTTAGCAGGCCCTATAATAGTAAATCCTTGTTTATTTCCTAACAACGCACTGGCAAAGCTTGATTTTAATTTGCTAAAAGGATCATCGCCAGAACTTGTATTTATAACAGCGAGCTCTATGCCTTTAAAATCTTTATTTATTTCTTCCATTGTTGTTTTAATCAACTCAGTTTCTTCTTCTTTCTCCAGTCTCCCTTCCAATAATACAATTTTATTTTCTTTTGCTAAATTTAACAATTTTCTTATTCTTCCTATAGATGTCAAATGATTTATTTCCGAATACGGAACAAATTGTAATGTAAGCATTATTTCACCACCTCAAATAACTGTTCATAAAATTCTTTCATATTCTTTCCTGTTTCTGCACTTATTCCTATAACAGGATATTGCGGGAATGCATCTTGTATTCTTTTTATTTTAGCTTTTTTTAAATCTATTTTATTTCCAACAATTAAAACAGGAATATTTCTTGCAGCCAAATTTCCAACTATTGTTATGTTAACTTGATCATAAGGATTTTGAGTAGCATCCAGGACAACTAAAACAGCATCTACATTTTCAAGCCATTTTATTGCTTCTATTACTCCCTTAGTTGCTTCCTTTGCTCTCTGCTTTGCCTCTTTTTCTGACATTTTGTATTTTAAGAAATCTTCATAGTCTATTTTTGTTGCAATTCCAGGAGTATCTATGATGCTAAAATCAATTTCTTTTGAGTCAAGTTTTATCTTTACTTTTTCCTTCATCTGGATTTCCCTGGTTTCGTGGGGAATTTTAGAAACAGTGCTCATTTCCTCGCCAATCCAGTCTTTGCAGATTTTGTTGCATAAAGTAGATTTTCCAGCATTTACTGGACCGTAAATTCCTAGCTTTATCTGTGTTTTTCTGCCAAATAAACTTTTGAAAAAATTACTTATGAATCTTGTAAATGATGTAACCATACTTGATTTTAGAAGAATAGTATATTATTAAAGTTTTTGGTATTATTGATTAGTAAAAGGGAAGTTATTTATTTTTATTCTCCTTATGCTTTAAATACCATTCAAAAGGTAATGAAATTAATTTTCCTAATACTGAACCTGTTGCTTCTCTGTCTGACCTGCTGAAAACACAAACAACATTTGGATCAGAATAGCTAATCGTTTCTCTCTCAAATAAATTTAGTGTCCTATTAATCGTTTCAAAAAAGAGTACTGGTGCATAAGAAACCACTAAAGCATTTATATATAGCATATCTTGTTGATAAAATTCAGGAGCTTTAGATATTAAGTATCCAAACAATGTCAGATTTGTTAAAATAGATGTGGCAGTAGAAATTAATTTATTATAAGCGCTATCATCACTATGGCTTAAAAAGAAATTTTTGTCTTTGTCTATCTCCCAATAACCTTTATACTTTTTCCAGAATTTGTCAATTTCAGTTTTATTTTTATCTAAACGTTCTTTTGAGTAAATAAAAGTAAGTTTATCTTCTAAATAATCCTGCGTCTTTCTAGATAAATTGCCCGTAATTGGATAAGTTAAGCCTACCAGTAATTTTGTTAGAGTTTTATTTTTATCTAACGTAAAGGAGGCTAGGTCGTATCCTTTTTCTTTTAAGATTTGTTTTAATTCTTTTCTTTTACTCATTTTTACTCCGATTAATTACTATTTAGAAGTAATTAGGTATTAATAAATATATGCTGTCAAATATTAGACAACAATGTTTATATACCAGAAAGTCTTACTAATCATATGGAAACTAGCATATTACAAGAATTAGGACTAAATGAAATCGAAATTAAAGTTTATTTAGAATTACTTAAATCTGAATCATTATTAGCATCTGAAATTGCTTCAAGATTAAACTTACACAGAACGACTTCTTATTATATTTTATCAAATTTGATTAAGAAAGGTTTAGTTTCTTATATAATAAAATCAGGTAAGAAATATTTTATAGCAACAAATCCAGAAAAATTATTAGAAATTGAAAAAGAACGTGAAATTAAGATAAAATCCTTAATTCCAGAATTAATCAATTTAAAAAAGCCTTTAGAAAAAATTCCTTTAGTTGAGGTTTATGAAGGTAAAGAAGGATTAAAAACGATTTGGGAAGACATTTTAAAATCTTTAAATAAAAATCAAGAGATATCAATCTTGGCAACAGGAAAAACACCAAAATTATTACCTTATTACCTTCCTAATTTCCATAATAGAAGGATTAAACAGATTATTAAGCTGAAAATTATTTATAATGATCTTGAAGAATCTAAAAAACGGGGCAAAGAATTAGCGAAAATGAAATTTACACAAGTTAAATACTTGTCTAAAGATTATCTTATGCCATCTTCAACATTAATTTATGGTGAAAAAATTGCATTTATGTTATGGAATGAAAATAAAATAATAGGAATCTTAATATATGATAAAGATATGAATAAAAGTTTTCAAAGTTATTTTAATTTATTATGGAAAATAGCCAAATAAAACAAAATCTTTATAAGTTAAACTAAAATTTATATTAATATGCAAAACGAAAACATACCAAAAGAAATCAAAAGAATAAATGAAGTAACATGGGAAATTCCAACAAGTTATAAAGAAGGAATGAACGTTCCAGCTAGGATTATAGCAACTGAAAAATTGCTTAATCAAATGGATAAAGGTGTTTTTGATCAGGTAACAAATGTTGCTTGCTTACCCGGAATCGTTAGACATGCATATTGCATGCCTGATGGCCATTGAT
>JBBSXG010000122.1:0-1334 GCA_038045885.1 Nanobdellota archaeon | reverse complement strand
GGCAAGACCAATTCTCTTGGAGTCAAGGTAACTCTTTCCATGATTTTCCCAGAAAAATGATGTTTATAAATGTTTCTATATTGTTATTCTTTTATAGAAGTAACACAGTCTAGTATGGTATTTTGAGATGTTTTGGACAGAAAAATGATTCAAGTAACCTAATTTTTATAAATACCCTTATCTCTTTAGGTGTAAAGTGGAAAGATTTATATACATTATAATATATTATAATACATGGAAACCCTAATCAAACAGGCAAGAGAGGTGGGAACCTCTGCAGGAGTAATACTGCCAAGAAATTGGCTAAATAAACAAGTGGCTGTAACCTTATTGTCTCCTTCTTTTATGGAGATAGCCAAAGAAGTTTTGGTTATTCTAATAGAACATAGTTTAAATAAAGAGGCGAAAGGAATCTATCTGGTTGGGTCTTATTCAAGAGGGGACCATGATATTGACAGCGATATAGATGTATTAGTAATAACCAGCAAAACCAATAAATTGATTAACCAAAATAATTACGAGATTATCTTAGTCACAGAAGATAATTTTTCAAAACACCTTTCAACTAATTTAAATTATTTGAGCATGTTAAAAGAAATAAAAGTTATAATGAATGGGGAATTAATTGAAAAATATATGAATAAAAAATTTAGATTGAATTTTAGGAGAATTTTAAAGGAAAATGAAGAAATATTTAAAATAAACAAAGAAAGCATTGAAATTTGCGAGAAAGAAAAGAGAAGTATTCCTGATGGAATAGTTTATTCAATAGTATTGAGGTTAAGAGAATTGTATATAATAAAATGCCTCTTGGCAGAAAAGAGTTATTCAAAAAAGGATTTTATCAAGATTACCGGAGAGGGTGCTTATTTAGCCTATCTTAGAGTTAAGAGGAATAAAAAAGAATTTAATAACATATCTGCTGTAGAAATAAAGGGTTTATTAGATTTGTCTGAAAAATGGTTAAAAGAACTAAAAAAATAGGAAGAGGAATTGAAAACCTTAAGAAACAGATAAAAGGACATTTCTCAAAAATTGAGGAAGATATCAAAGAAAACAGAATTGAACGTGGTTTGTATCATATAAAGGAAATAGATAAAAGTCTTCTAAAGGCATTAGAACTTAAATTAGGGATTTTAGGAATAAAAGATAGGTCTGTTGAAGTTTATAAAGAAAGATTGAGAAGAATAAAAGAGGATTTAAAGAGTAAATAAAAATGGGATACATTTTAATTTCTGGCAAGGATTTCAATGAAGCCAGGAGGAAAATAAGGGAGTCTAAAAGCAGCGGAAAAGAGGTGGTATTTGCCAGCGATGATGATGAACTGGCAAGAA
>JBBSXG010000121.1:0-2304 GCA_038045885.1 Nanobdellota archaeon | reverse complement strand
TTGGGGGGTTAGTCTTCCTCTGTAACCGCAAACAGACTTTAGGCGGGATCGAAAAGCTAAGGGCGATACTGAGTTAGTTATTTAGTCTTAGTTCCAACTGAGAGGCTTTGTCCTGTAGAGTCGATTGTTTTGAAAACCGGCCAGGTTAGGAATAAAGCAACCGTAATCATTACAATTAGCGTTTATGGGGTTACAGAGCTGAGAAGGAATTAAGGGAGCTATTTAATTAATTTTTTATCCACCTTGGTGAGGTCTGCACTATTTTTTATATACGAATCTAAACTTTATTTCATAATTATTAGAAGGATTCCTCTGGAAACTCTTAACTAAAACTTTAAAGTCTAATTTTGAGGCATCTTCTTCAAGTATAGTAAAATAATAGTTTTCAAGTGCATTAAGTTTGCGTCTAACTTTATAAATTATTTTTTCTCGTCTTTTAGATGAAAGTATCTTAGTCCCATATCCTTTTACAGCCTCTAAAGAATTTTTATAATAACCTTTTTCAGGAATTAAAGGAGCTAATCTCCAATCTCCATCTTTTATTCTAAACTGTCCTTCAACATAGTCATAATCATTAATGTTTGCGTAATCCGAGTTTTCAATTAAAAATTCTAGCTTATTCATCTTTTAATTCCAGTAACATGTCGCTATATGAACCCTTAATTAAGTCTTCATCTTTTATACCAAATAAATTTTTATAAAAATTACATTGCTTTGCAAGATCTTCTAAACTAAATTTTCCTTCGCTGTCTATAGCCTCTATCTCAACAAATGATCCTAAATCCTTAACAACATCGAGATGAAATTTAACATTTTTTATGAAATAGATTTCTCTTTTTTTGTTTACTACAACTAAAACTCCAAAAGCCTCTTTTAATCGTTCTTCTAACACCCACAAACGGCTATCAGGATCAAATTTGACAAGATTAACCTCTGATTTTTTTGCTTCAGCTATATTTTCTCTTTGATAATGAATTAATGCATTCTCAATATTCCCTCTTCTTAATTTTAATTTTCCATAGTTAAAATTAAAATAAGTATCTATTTGATGATCTTTTCCTATATATCTGGCGTCCTTAGATAATAAAATTTCTCTTATCTTATCATTTTGATGTGATTTAGCCTTTATCTCGGAATTCGTAATCATGTTAATCTTCCTTCCTTCCTTTGTTCATCTCAATCAAAGTTTTTTCAATTAGTTTAATTCTATTATCTAAAGTAACAATTTGTTTGTATAAAGTTGCAATAGAAATCCATAATTGGGCATTTCCTTGATTAGGAGATTGCAAAAATGCCTTTTTATTAAATTGGGAATCTTTAATTAAAACCTTCAGATACGGCTTTAAAGTATCATCAACTTCATCTACCCAAGTCATATTTATAACAAAACAAAAACATTTAAATAAATTTGTTTTACATGAAGAATATGAAAACTAGAGAAAACGACTTCATTGAAATAGATTATGTAGCCAGATTAAAAGAGAATAATAAGATATTTGACTTAACAGATAAAAAAGTAGCTGAAGATAATAAATTGCACCAGAAGGGAAAAGTCTATCATCCAATCGTAATTTGTCTTGGACATAATGATGTTATTCCTGGACTAGATAAAGAATTAATAAATAAAGATTTGGGAGAATATAAATTAGAAGTAACATCAAAAGACGCGTTTGGTAGAAGAAATGCTGATCTAATAAAATTGCTTCCCACAAGCATTTTTTTAAAACAAAATATGAAACCAATTCCAGGATTGCATGTTAATTTAGATGGAATTTATGGAGTAATCTTAAGCGTTTCTGGCGGAAGAACAATTGTAGATTTCAATCATCCTTTATCTGGAAAAGATTTATTATATCAAGTTAAAATATTAAAATTCATAGAAAATATTGAAGAAAAGATAAAGTCTATATTAGATTTAGTAAAAAAAGATGTGAAATTTACCCTAAAGGATGACAACTTAGTAGTGAATTTAAAGTTAAATGAGAAACAAGAAGAAGATTTAATTAAGGAGATTAAATCAAGGATTCCGAAGATAAAGGACATCAAGTTCGAAAAAACAACCACTCCAGAATAAATAAATTTAAATACTAGTTTGTTCAACAAGGAATGAAGGGGTTGAAATAATGGATCAATATACACAAAATCAGGGGGCGAAAAGTCCTTCTTTAAAATTAAACGTTCAAAAAACAAGTAGTATAGATGATGAATTAGAACAATTACTTGCTAATCAAAGAGCTAAGATAAAAGTTGTTGGAGCCGGCGGTGCTGGTGGAAATACGATCAATAGAATGTCTGAAATCGGAA
>JBBSXG010000120.1:0-1227 GCA_038045885.1 Nanobdellota archaeon | reverse complement strand
ATGAGCACGATATTAAGAATTACGAGAAGAAAAAGAAGATAAAAGTTAAACGATTAAAAGATGGTGAGTGTATTGTTGTTGAATGATTCAATTCTGTTTGAACTCTTCGATGGTTTTTTAAAGTTCTAACTTATATAATGTTATGAAGAAAGAATTAGTAGGGGTTCTATTATTAATGGTTATGATCTCTCCGTTAATCAGCGCTGATTTAATCACACCAGGATTTCATTCTGTACCTCTTACAAATCAGATTACGAATATAAATGATTTTCCAGATTATGTTTTTGTAAGTTACGCGAAAGCAGGGGACCAAGCATGTATGGTTGGAGCCCGTATACAGGTTATAAGTAATGGGGAGATTGAGCAGGTATATAAAATGTGCACTGTTTCAGTTTATGCTATAAAAAAAGTCGATTTTAATGAAACTCAACTCATGAGAGAGATTAAGAGTTATGAAGACGATTATGAAGATTATCAGAGATTTGTGTGGGATTTTCTGAATTCGGATAAATCCACAGAAGTAATAGTAGGGATAATTACTGATAAAACCTTTCCTGTTTCAAGCACAATTAAGTCCATTGATAATTACTACACTATTGACTTTAATCAAGTTAAAACAAAACCTGATAAAACAGTAACCTATAGAAATAACCTAATTTATGTTTATATAATTCTTCCAATAATTGCCTTGCTGATAATTCTATTAATTATTATCAAAAGAAAAAAATGAGTCCATTCTTGGTATTTTTTATTACATTTTTTTTAGAATTAATTGTGTATCTTATATTTCTTAAAAAGCCAAGATTAATTATTATTGCATATTGTTTCTTGATTAATTTGTTTACCTGGCCAATAGCAAATTTAATTTATAATTATATTAATCTTTTTTGGTTAATTGAGTTTGGGGTTTTTTTAATAGAAGCTATTTTGATTAAATTATTATTTACTGTTGATTGGAAAAAGGCATTTATGGTTTCATTAATTGCTAATGCTACAACTGCTGCAATTAGTTTTTTGGTATAAAATTAACTAAAAAACTTTAAAAAGCTGAATTTCGGTGAGTTCTAATGGTTGATGTTATTAACGAAGTTGAACAAAATGTTGAAGAAGGCGTAGAAGATATTGAAAAGGCCGTTGAAGAAGTTAAAGAAAATACAAAGAAAAAAACTACTAAAAAGAAATCTGCAAAGATAGAAATATTAGAAGCAAAGGCCGAAGCAGAGTCAA
>JBBSXG010000119.1:0-3486 GCA_038045885.1 Nanobdellota archaeon | reverse complement strand
ATAGTAAAAACATTAGCTGCTTGATACATTTCAACGATTTTACTTCTGTCATATATCGGATCTAATAATAAAATATTTTTATCTTTATCAATTAATTTAATCAAATTATTTTTCATACCTTCATCAGGTCCTACAAAAACAAAATAAATATCTTTTCTTGATTTCAAAACTTCTTTAGCTGCCAAAACTAATTTATCCGGCCCTTTTGTAACATTTAATCTTCCAAAGAATAAAACAATTTTATCTTTAATTTTATGTTTTTTCTTAAAACTATTATTTTTAATCTTTTTAAAGAAAATATTATCAACTCCATTTGGAATTACCGTAACATTTTTTATTTTTAATTTGTTTAAAAATTCTAATTCCCAAGGTGTAATTGCTATGACTTTATCACTTAGATTAACAGCATACTTGCTAAATGTTGAGTAAGTTAATTTCAATAATAAATTTCCTAAAAATGACCTATTAGCCTGAGTCCATGGACAATGTGTTGTGTGAATTAATTTAGTATTTTTAATTTTAGCAGCTAGACTTGCAAAGAAAACATGAGCATGTCCATAAACATGTGTATGAATAACATCAAAATCTTCTTTTAATAATTTGAAAAAAATACTTGGCCAGAAAGTAGCGAAATTAGCAACCTTAAACCAAGAATAGCATCTGTGAACATGAACGTCATCAATAATTTCTTCTTTTAATCTAATTCTTTTGTACTTATCCGAATCTGAAGTATAAACATGAACTTCATTTCCATCTTTTACTAGTCTTGAAGCTAGTTCTTTGATTACTTGCTTTGGTCCATCTATTGCGGGATCATAATAAGGACAGATAAATGCGATTTTCATGATATTAAATTAAGAATAAGGTTTAAATAATTAATTATTAACCCCTTTAGAAAGGTAAAAATAGGAATATTTATAAATAGAATAAATTCATAATTATTAAAGGTGAAAATTGGAGAAACACTAGACAGTGAAGAGAAGAAACTTTTACTACAAGGAAGAGAAGATTTTCTTAATAAAAGGCTTAATTTAGAGGGTTTTATTTTATATACGTTCGTGGGGGATTTTGATAATACAATAGAGATAAGAACAAAGAACATTTTTGGTAGAGCATTCGCAGGAAAAGCCCTAGCTAATTTATATGAAGTAAAGGATGGTAACTATAGTGTTAAAATTATACAAGGCTGAGAAGAATACCATCCTAGAATAAAATCTGTTTTTGATGATTACGACCTAATTTATGATACACAAACACAAATATTTTTTAAAAATATCTTTTATCTTTCAAAAGAAAAAGTTCTTAATAAATAATGATTTTATTATAAACTTTTTCTAAATCCTTAACAATATTCTCCCATAAAAACTGTTTAGCTTTTTCTTTATTGATTTTAGAAATTTTACTTAAAGCTTGTTTATCAGTAACTAAAACTTTAACCTTATTCTCTAAGTCTTTTAGATCATTGTAATTAAATAAAAATCCATTTTCATTTTCTTTAACCAAAAATCTTCCCCCTTCTGTTCTGGTTGATATTATTGTATTACCTCTGGCCATTGCCTGTAATATAGAAATTCCGAAGGCTTCCCATTCACTGGGAAGAATAAATATTTTTGAAACGCTTAATCCTTTAATAACTTCTTCATCTGAAATTTCTCCTGTAAAAATTATTCTATCTCTAATTCTTAAATTGCTTGCCAATGATTTTAATCTTGATTCATCACCAGCATCTTTTCCAATGATTAAAAATACAACATTTTTATTTAATCTTGGTATTATTTTGATAACTTGATCAAGCCCTTTATATCTCTGAATTCTTCCAAGATAAGAAATTACAAATTTATTTTCTAAATTGTATTTTTTAGTGAAATCCTTATTTTTAATTTTTTTAAACGAATCTTGCAAAATACCATTTGGAGCAAAATGAATTTTGTTTTTCTTTATGCCGTATTTTGTGAGCCATTTATACTGCTCTAGATTAACTTGGATTACTGCATCATAAAATTTATTTGCAATTCGCCTTTCAAAATTTCCAACCACAGCTTTAAATAATTTTTGAAAATAATTATAGTATTTTAAAACCATAAACGGGCCGTGAGGTGTATTAATTATTTTAGTTGTGCTTAATATTTTCTTTAACATTAAGATTAAATCGTGATAAACAAATCCAAAACTATGAACATGTAAAATATCTAATTCGTATTTTAAAATGTCAATTAATCCAGGTGTAAAACTTAAATAATATCTATATCTAAACAAAGTTTTATATCGATGAATATGAATATTATCTATAATTTCATATTTTTTTGTTCCTTTTAGTAAAGATGTAAAAACATGCACTTCGTGATTTTTTGTTAGTTCTCTAGCTAAATAGAAACAGTTATTTTCGGCTCCACCTTTTCTAGGGTAAAAATAATTTATCAAAAATCCGATTTTCATAAACTATCGTTAATACGAAAATTTAAATAGGTTTTTAAACAGCCAACTTTGATTTGAGAAGGTGATAGATATGCAAAAGATAAAACTAGTTGTCTGGGATTTGGATAACACATTATGGAATGGAACAGTTTATTATCAAGATAAAGATAGCGTTAAATTAAAACCAGGAACTAAAGAAGCGTTAAAGGAATTAAGCAAAAGAAATATTAAAAATACAATATGCAGCAAGAATTATTATGAAGATGTTGAAGTCATGCTTGAGAAATTTGAAATTAAAAAATTTTTTGATTCTGCAGAAGTTAATTGGGGATTAAAATCAGACAATATTAGAAAATTAATGAAGAAATATGATGTTCTCCCTAATGAAGTTTGTTTTGTTGATGATGATGCTTTTCAAAGAGCAGAGGTTTTATCACAAATTCCAGATTTAAAGGCAATTGAGTTAGGAGATCCTTTAGATATTTTAAGTTTGCATGAATTTAAGTTAGAAAATGAAACTGAAGAAGATAAAGAACGTGTTAAGATACTAAAAGAACAAAGAAATAGAGAAGAAGCAGAGAAAAATCATAAAGGAGACTATAAAGAATTTTTGAAATCTTGTGACATTAATATGACAATAAGGCCAGTAGAAGAAAAAGACTGGGAAAGGGTTGTCCAATTATTTAATAGAACTAATGAGATGAACACCACTGGAAACAGGTATGAACTAAATAAATTAAAAAAACAATATGAAGATGGTGAAATAGAAGTTTATGTTTCTGAATTAACTGATAAATTTGGAGATTATGGGTTGATTGCAGAATGTATTATTGATACAAGAACTAAAGATTGGGAAATTAAAGATTTAACTGTTTCCTGCAGGACAATGGGAAGAGGTATAGGAAGTGCTTTATTAATTGCGATGATGAATTATGCCTTAGAAAGGGATGCTAAAACAATTAGAGGAATTTTAAGAGAGATAGAAAGTAATTGGAGAATGAAACCTTTATACTTAAAAAGAGGATTTAAAGTCATTAAGAAAAAAGGGAATGAGACAACTTACGGTTATGA
>JBBSXG010000118.1:0-1559 GCA_038045885.1 Nanobdellota archaeon | reverse complement strand
ATTTCCAGGAGAAATATCGTGTGAAATTTCTATAATTGTGTATATATCATCTGCCGTTGTATTTGTTTGAAAATCCACAAAAAATTGTTGTCCAAATTCTAATGTTGGACAGCCTAACATTGTTGCCTCAAGAATAGTAGGCATTATTCTTAATGGTATAGACCCTTCATTTACACCTTTTGGCGTTAATGGAGAAGATTGACCAGAACGCATCATAAAAACTGTTGCCATTTGCTGATCTTGAATACTAGTTAAACTCATATCATGAATAATAGAATTATTGGAACCATATGTTATAGAAGGCATGGTTTTATGAAAAAAATCTCTAATACCATCTGCTGTTATTAATTTGCTTACATGTTCTTCTAAATTTTGTTTATTTTCTGTAATAACTGAATCAGCTACTATTTCTCCCATTAATTCTAATAATTCTTTATCTACAAGTTCAGTATCTCTCATTGATGAAATTAATTCATTTTGATTTTTATATGGAGTTGCATGTTCGTCAAATATATGAATTCTTAAAATTGGTTTTTTATCTGAAGGTATCGTATCTATTTTATAAGTCACATTTGGAAGCATAAATTCTTTTCCATCTAATATGCTTTCTAACTCATTTTGCAAAACTTTTCTTTCGCTTTCAAATTTTGATTTTGATTCTTTTAATTTTGGAGCTTTTGTTGGATTGTATATATCACGAGGTTCATATTTTTCTTGTATTCCATACATATACGATCTTGGATCGTCAATAAAATTTTCTGTAACAAATCCAATAAATTCAGCAATTGTTGTATCAGATGTTCCTTTTGCACGAGAATATTTTGAATATGCAGTTATAAAATCCGATGTATCAATAAGAAAGGATGCCAAATTAATTCCTGTATTATTTTTATCATCTGCACCAGCTAACCCTGCACTATCATTCAATGGATAAAAATATAATTGTATTTCTTCAAATCTATTTGTAGTATTTATAATAGGAAAAACAACAAAATGTACTAACAATTTTGCTAAAGATACATAGGATTTCCCATTATCTGCTGTAAGAATATTACTATTTTTTAGTACTTCTAACTTATTTTTTATTTCTATTTGTTGCTTAATATTTTTTGTTTTGATTAATTGATTTTCAAGAGAACTTATTTCTTTTCCTAAAAATTTTATTCTATCTTTAATTTTCTTTTTTAAATCGTCACTAGATAATCTAGAAGAAACTCTAATATCGTTTTCAATAAACGGATCTCTTCCTCTAAGGGCCATGGATAAAATTTTCTCAATATGTGAATTTATATCTTTCCTTGTTTTTTCTATTAATCCTGTACTATCTTTTGTACCATATAAATTTTTTAAATTACTTAAAATAGTATCAAATTTTTGAGTTCTTTTAGTTCCCAATGTCTCCAAACTAGAAATAAAATTGTGAATATTAGATTCTAATTCAGGATTGCTGTCAAGCAATTCTATTGCATTTTCGGCGCTAGATAATATTTGTGATGCTCTAAGCTCTTTAAAAGAATTATTTTTATCTGATAATATTGGATCAGATGTTCTAACAGATT
>JBBSXG010000117.1:0-6736 GCA_038045885.1 Nanobdellota archaeon | reverse complement strand
AATGACAAAGCGTTTAGGCGGATTCAGGAGAAAAACTAGGAGCAAGTTAAGAAAAGATCCTAGAGAACACGGGAAAATCTCTATCTCTAAATATTTGCAAGAGTTTAATATTGATGATCAGGTTTTATTAAAGGCGGAGCCGGCTGTGCAAAAAGGGATGTATTTCCCAAGATTCCACGTTAAACCGGGAATAATCATAGGAAAACAAGGAAAATCGTATAAAATAAAAATAAAAGACGGTGGAAAAGAAAAATTTTTAATAGTACACCCAATACATTTAAGAAAAGTATAAGGAGAAAAAATGTCAAATCTGCAAATTATAAACGAAACACCATTAACAATGGCTGAATTAAAAGAAAGATTAGATGATGTTAAAAAGAGAGATAAAGAACTAACTGATAAGGCAAATAAAACACATGATTACTTGAATAAATTTGCAACTCTAAAGGCAAGAGAAGCCTTGAAATTAAAAGAAGAAATAATGAAATTAAACATTCCAAGGATAAAAGAAAAACAAGTAATCAAGGTCATAGATGTTATGCCTAAGGATATTGAAAGTCTAAAATTGGTATTCGCTGCAGAGAATATTACAATAAAACAAGAGGATTTACAGAAAATTCTTGATATTATTAAATAATAAATAAAAACCTTTATATATATACTTGATTTATTCTAAATAAACTAAATATGTAATAAAATGTTAATAAATAAAAATGATAAAACAGCGAGCAAAAGAAGAATACGCTATAGTACTGGATTTCCTTCCGAATGGACATCCATTCGACAACAAGTCTGGATTCAAGACACCAATAGCGCAAGCTCTGGGAAGAGATTATTTTGTATTGCTTGAAGTAGTTCCAAAAAAAGGCAATTTCTTACAACCTCACGAAGAAGTTTATATTGGTGAGGGTAAAAGGGATAAAATTCATCATATTTATGGAAAAATAGATTATGAAAGATTAACCCAGACAGCGAAAGAAGAGCTCAATTATATTATAGAAGAGTTGGTTAAGAAAAACGAACAAAGGTTTATAGAATTTTTTAATAAAGCTGGACCAATAAATACAAGAAGACATCAATTAGAATTACTTCCAGGGATTGGAAAAAAGCATATGACTGAAATATTAGAAAGAAGAAAAGAAGCCGAGTTTAAGAATTTTCAGGATATTAAAACTAGGGTAAATTTAATGCCTGATCCTGAAAAGACAGTTGCCAAGAGAATATTGATAGAACTTAAAGGCGAAGATAGATACAGCTTGTTTACTATTCAATAAACTTCTATAATTTTAACTATAGTTAAGCATATATTTTTAGATTAATAAAATAAAAAACTAATAAGTTGGTTAAAGAGAGATATGAAAGAAGCATCTATAAAAAAGAGATTAATAAAAAATACCATAAAAGAAGTTTGAATGAAAGTTTGTTTTCAAGTATTAAAAAAACTAAACTTAATTTTATTTACAGAGTCATAAACAAAAAGATTTATAAACTAATTTTTAACACTTTACTAAAAATGGATAATCTTAGAGGAATAGTAAGGATTGCAAATACGGACATAGTTGGTACCAAACTGCTTTTTGACGGATTAAGAAAAATTAAAGGAGTTAATTTCATGTTTTCAAACGCAATCTGCAACAATTTAAATTTTGATCATAAAAAAAAAATAGGAACTTTGAATGATAATGAAGTTAAGAAGATAGAACATTTAATCAAGAACCCTGAAACACTTCCAAAATGGATGTTAAACAGAAGACATGATTATGACACTGGAAAAGACATGCATGTTGCGGGAGCAGACTTAAACTTAAGCAAGGATTTTGATATTAAGAGATTGAAGAAGATTAAATCTTACAAGGGAATGAGACATGCTATTGGACAGCCTGTAAGAGGACAAAGAACTAGAAGCCATTTCAGAAGTGGAACTAGTGTCGGAGTACAAAGAAAGACAGCTGCAGCAGCAAAACCAGCTGAAAAGGAAAAGAAGGGAAAATAAACGATGGGAGACATAAAAAAACTACGTAAAAAATATACACCTCCAAGACATCCTTGGCAAGGTCCTAGAATTAACGCTGAAAAAGTTTTAGTCAAGGAATATGGATTAAAAAATAAAAGAGAAATTTACAAGACACAATCATTATTAAGAAATTTTTCAAAACAAGCTAAAAATTTAATTGCCTACAAAACAGAACAAAGTGAAAAGGAAAAGAAGCAGCTATTCGATAAATTAGCAAACATAGGATTACTGCATAAAGATGCTGATTTAGAACAAGTTCTTGGATTAACCATTGACAAATTGCTTGAAAGAAGACTGCAAACTTTAGTATACAAAAAAGGATTGTCAAGGAGTGTTGTTCAAGCTCGTCAATTTATTACTCATGGACATATTGCAATAAAAGGACAAAAAGTTAATATCCCAGGATACTTAGTTAAGGCAGAGGAGGAAACTCATGTTGAATTTGTTAAAAACTCTAATTTAAGTAGTGCAGAACATCCTGAAAGAGTTGTAAAAGAAAAGAATGTATTAAAAAAAGAAGTCAACAAGAATATAGAAAATGATAAATAAAGAAAGATTAAAATGGGGAATAGCTCATATTTATGCTAGTTATAATAATACTGTAATCACAATAACAGATTTAACTGGAAGTGAAACATTAGGAAGAGCTTCTGGTGGAATGATAGTTAAAGCACACAGATTAGAAGGAAGTCCTACTGCTGCAATGGGTGCTGCAAAAAAAGCTGCAGAGCAAGCTAGAGAAAATGGAATAAACGCTTTGCACATTAAAGTTAGAGCACCCGGCGGACATGAAGGCCCTCATAATCCAGGAGCAGGAGCACAAGCTGCAATAAGAACTTTTTCTAGAGACGGATTTAAAATAGGATTAATAGAAGATGTTACCAAGGTGGCACATGGGGGTTGCAGGCCAGCCCATCTCAGACGCGGGAGGAGGGTCTGAGAGTATAAATTAGAATATAATTTTTAAATTAAATTTTTTATTTCATTTCCTAAATTTTTAAAATCATTAACAAAATATAATATGGAAAAAGAATATCAAGTTAAAGATAATAAGAATTTAAGAGAAATTCAAATGGAGGGTTTAAGTGCAAAAAGCCAACATTAACGTAAGCTTTAAAAAGCCTAAATTTGGTTTAATTATATTCTAGAAAATGGAAATCGAGATTCTAAATAATAAAGACAATAAATTAACTTTTGTAATCGATGGAATAAATGCAACTTTGGCAAATACATTAAGGAGGTTGATCATCACGGAAGTTCCTACATTAGCAATAGACGAGGTTGAATTTGTTAAAAATAATTCTGCATTATACGACGAAATTGTTGCTCATAGATTAGGATTAGTTCCTATAAAGACTGATTTAAAAAGTTATAATTTGAAAGAAGAGTGCAAATGCAAAGGAAAGGGATGTGCATTATGCGAATTAAAATTAACTTTGGATAAAGAAGATGGAATAGTTTATTCCGGTGACTTAAAAAGCACAGATCCTAAGGCTACTCCAGTTTATTCTGACATGCCAATAGTTGAATTAATAAAAAAACAAAAGGTTGAGTTAGAAGCAACTGCAATCTTGGGACAGGGAAAAACACACATGAAGTTTAGTCCAGGATTATGTTATTACAGAGGATATCCTCAGTTTGTTGTAGCAAAAGAATCCAGCTTAAAAAATATCCAAGAAGAACTTCAAGATGTTGTAACTGTTAAAAATGATAAAATTACAATTAATAATCTAAATAACTGGAATGAAAGATACGAAGAAATTCTTGAGATGAATAATGTCCAGGTTAAAAACAGTGAGGAAAAATTTATTTTTAATCTTGAATCTTGGGGGCAATTATCTTGCAAGGAAATTCTATTAAAAGCATTAGATATTTTCAATGATAAATTAGATGAATTTGAGAGCAAATTAAAGAAGGCTAAATGAACTTAATAAATTCTATTTTATATAATTCTTTAAATTCGGTTATTTCAATGGCTTTATTTTTTAGATCTTCTATAATATATGGCGGCTTTATTCCTATAGTTAAAGCATTTTCATTTAAATAATAATGCAATCCCGGCTGATGAGAAGAATAGTGTGTAACTTTAATTTTTCCGTTGAATTTTATATCTTTATTAAAACCCCTTAGAAATTGTTTTAATGTAAACTCAAAAGAGATTCCTTGTTCATTTACCTTTAATCCATTAATATCATCTTGAGAAAGAAGAAATTCTAAAGTGTTTTTATTTATCTTATATTCCATATTAGGAGATTAAACAAAAAATTATATAAAGATAGTTACTTTAAATTCTTGTAAGCGGGAATGCCAGAGTGGTCAAATGGGCATGAGTTTTTCAAAAGAAACTGCCAAGCTAAGGACCATGTGGCTTAGTGCCTTCGCAGGTTCGAATCCTGTTTCCCGCATTTTTACCACTTTCAAGAAACGAAAGATTTATAAGTGGTAAAAAAATTTATATTTTTATGAAAAAACAAGAAGCTGAACAATATCCTTTATTTAAGGATTATGAATTCGCATTACACTTTGGAGGACGTGCAGGTCAAGGTATTTTATTAATCCCTAAAAAAGAGATCTATGTTCCGAAAGATTATAGATTTGGTTTATTAGCTTTAGCACCTTATTTACAAGAAGTTTTTAATGAAAATCAATCAATAAAATTATGGGAATTAATTCAAGAAATGGAAGCTGAAGGAGATATATCTTTAAGAGCACCAGATCTGATTTTAGATAAAGATAAACAGCCATTTTTATACTCAACATTAAATAGATATATAAGACATAACATAATTAAAAGAGAGGGTTTACCTTTGGCAATAGGTTTAGAAGATGTTCTTTCTGCTGGAGAAAATTGGGATAAAACAAGAGTATACAAAATGACAGAGTACACATCAGATGGTTTAGATTTCCCTCCAATGTTCAGTTCAGCCAATTTTCCAGAACCTAAAGATTTAGAATAAATTAATTTTCTTCACGCATAGAACAAAAACAGCTTAAGCGTGTTTCCCGCACTTCTTTAAAGGGATAGAATGCAGGTTAATGTCGAATGTATGGCCTTACTTAAATTATTTTAATGTAACTGCAGAGTCTTCCCCAAGAAAAGAATTAGTAAAATATTACATAAATAATGGATATAGGATATTATTGTTTTATAATGAAGGAGAGCCAAGCTATATCCTGGATAAAAAGTTTTTGAAAAGCCTTAGAACAATTAAAGAAACTAATGAATTTATTTTATTAGGAGACAAAGGCAAATGTTATCCAAGAGAAGACGAGTATGTTTATAATTACCTTTACAATCTTAATCAAACTACCAATATATTATATAACTACAGCATCGGCACTTCAGCAAAAGAGGTAATATTTAATGATTATTAAGGAACTTATGAAGATAGAATTATTAGGCAAACAGTAAAGCTTTTAAATCAACTTTCAAAGATTAAATTGTTCTAAAATGGTAAAACGTACTGGACCAAGCACACTAGAATTAAAGACATTGATAATTGATTTGGAGAAGTTAGCTAGAAAGCAAAAGGTCAGATTATGGAAAAGGATTTCAGAGGATTTAGCTAGGCCAACAAGAATAAGAAGAGAAGTTAACTTATATACAATAAATAAATATACTAGAAATAATGAAATTGCATTAGTTCCTGGAAAAGTTTTAAGTTTAGGAAATTTAGACAAAAAGATTACAGTTGCAGCTTACAAATTTTCAAAAGAAGCAAAAGATAAGATAAATAAGTCAGGAAAAGCTATTTCAATTAAAGAATTAATAAAAGAAAATCCAAAAGGAAAAAACGTCAGGATAATAGGATAAAATGATAATCAATGCTGAAAACACAATTTTGGGAAGATTATCTACTTATGCTGCTAAACAAGCTTTACTTGGAGAAAAAGTTGAAATAGTAAATTGTGAAAAAGCTGTCATGACAGGAACCAGAGAAAATGTGTTTTTAAAATATAAGAATAAACAAAGCCCTGGAGATGTTAATAAAAAACCAAAAGTTTACAAAATGCCTGATATGTTAGTTAGGAGAACTATAAGAGGAATGCTGCCGTGGAAAAGAGACAGGGGGAGAGAAGCTTATAAAAGAATATTCTGTTACATTGGATTACCAGAAAGCTTAAAAGACAAACAAATTGTTAATTTAGACAACGCAAACATAAGCAAATTAAAAAATTTAAAATATGTTTATATTAAAGAGATTTCAAAATACTTGGGGAATACAAGATGAAGATTACAATAGATAGATTATTAGGATGTTTAGAACAATATGATTTGCCAGTTGAGTTAGACGGCAGCCAAAATACATTTAGAGGAAAATACACAGAAGTTGGAATTGAATACGGGGAATATAACTAGAGAAATAAATATGTATTACTACAATTAAATGAGAATGTAAATCCAAATTTAAAATCAAATTTATTTAGTGCACAAAGAAAATTAAAAAACATTGTTTTCAAAGTGTATAAAAATCAAACAGGAGAAAACGGTCATTTAGAATCTTTAGAATCGTATTTTAAAAATGAATAAAGTTGTACATATTTCAGGAAAAAGGAGAAAAGCTATAGCAAGAGCGACAATAAAATCTGGAAAAGGAATTATAAGAATTAATTCTTATTTGCTTGAAAATTATAATCCTAAAATCAGCAGAATGAAAATCATGGAGCCATTATTGATTGCTGGAGAAGATGTTACTAAAAAAGTAAATATTCAAGTTAGAG
>JBBSXG010000116.1:0-7135 GCA_038045885.1 Nanobdellota archaeon | reverse complement strand
ATAATCGTGCTTTATCTGCAGCAGAAATATACCAACATTATCAAAATAGATAATTTACCAAAATCTATTTAAATTAAACATATTATTCAGAGATATGCAGAATCCTTATATGTTGTCAAAAGAGGTCACTCCAATAAAATATTTTATTGAATTAACTCCAAGTTCAAATAATTCAAGCTTTACCGGCAATGAGAAAATTGAGTTAAATTTATTGAAAGAGACTAATGAGATTAGATTAAATATAAAAGAAGTAAAAGTAGATGAAGCTTTTTTAAATAGTTCAAAAGTTTCTAAAATAAAATACGATGAAAAACTCCAAATCGTAATATTAAAGTTTGATGATAAGTTCAAAGGCAATTGCAGTTTAAGCTTAAAATTCTCTGGAAAAATAAAAGAAGACATGAGAGGAATTTACAAAAGTAATTATGTTTTAAACAATAATGAAAAAAAATCAATGATAAGCACCCAATTTGAGCCAAACGATGCTCGTGCTTGTTTTCCTTGTTTTGACGAGCCTAGTTTGAAAGCGAAATTCAATTTAACTTTAATTACTCCAAGAAATTTGGATGCAATTTCAAACATGCCCATAAAAAGTGAGAGTATAATTAACAATTCAAAAAAAATAATTTTTAACGAATCTCCAATAATGTCAACTTACTTGTTAGCCTTTGCCGTTGGAAATTTTGAACATATTGAAAGTAA
Source organism: Nanobdellota archaeon (assembly GCA_038045885.1). Lineage (GTDB taxonomy): Archaea > Nanobdellota > Nanobdellia > SCGC-AAA011-G17 > GW2011-AR20 > JBBSXG01. The sequence continues at coordinate 6,433 of JBBSXG010000116.1, read as the reverse complement.
AACTAAGAATAATATTTTAGTAAGAGTTATAACAACTTCAGGAAAAAGATCACAAGGTAAATTTGCTTTAGATATTGCAGTTAAATGTTTAGAATATTATGAAGATTATTTTAATATTCCTTATCCTTTGCCAAAACTTGATTTAATGGCTGTTCCAGAGTTTGAATCAGGAGCAATGGAAAATTGGGGATTAATAACCTACAGAGAAGCACAATTATTATTTGATGAGCAAGATTCTTCTGCAGGGGTTAAAGAAGCTGTTGCTTTAACAGTCTCTCATGAAATAGCTCATCAATGGTTTGGAAATCTAGTTACAATGAAATGGTGGAATGATTTATGGTTAAATGAGGGATTTGCTTCATGGATAGAGTATAAAGCTGTTGATTCTATATTTCCTGAATGGGATTTGTGGACTAAATTCTTTTCAGACGAAGTTGCATCCGGCCTTTCTTTAGACAGTTTAAATTCAAGTCATCCAATAGAAGCAAAAGTAATTAATCCCGATGAGATTTCTGAGATATTTGATAGCATAAGCTATAACAAAGGAGCAGCTATAATAAGAATGTTAGAGCAATATCTTAGTGAGAAAAGTTTTAGAGAGGGTTTAAGATTTTATCTAAACAAGTTCAAGTATGGAAATGCAACAACAGAAGATTTGTGGATGTCTTTACAAAAAATTTCCGGAAAGCAAGTTAAAAATTTAATGGATAGCTGGACAAAACAAACAGGTTATCCCATAATAAAAGCTAGCATAAAAAATAATAAACTTGAATTAGAACAAGAAAGATTTTTGTTTTTAAAAAATAAGAATGAGAATACTTTATGGAAGATCCCTTTACTAGTCTCTTATAATAATAAAAATGAGTATTATGATATGGATAATAAAAAATTAAGCCTTAACATTAATAGCAATTTAATTAAGATAAATAGCTCACAAGTTGGTTTTTATAGAGTTAATTATTCTAATGATTTATTTAATAATTTGCTAAAGGTTATTAAGAAACTTCCTAAACTGGATAAGATTAATATTGAAAACAATGTTTTCACGCTTTGCAGAGCAAACTATAATCATATTTCAAATTACCTTGAGTTATTAAAAGATTATAAAGATGAAACAGATGTAACTTTATGGGAAGATATTACAATAAATTTAAGTAGGGCACAATTTTTATTTGCTCATCATAATTTTTCAAAGCAATTTGATGATTATGTTCTAGAAATTTATGATAAGATATTAAAGAAATTAGGATGGGACCCAAAAAAAACAGACACTCATAATGATATATTATTAAGATCACAAGTATTAGCTATGACTGGATTAAGCAATCATAAGGATATCATTAAAGAAGCCAATAAAAGATTCAATAATTACTTAAAGACTAAACAATTAAATCCAAATATACGCGGAATAGTTTACAGTCTAAGTGCATTTTCAGGGGATTCTGGCACATATAATAAACTATTAAAATTGTATAGAGAATCTAATTTGCAGGAAGAAAAATACAGATTACTAGCATCATTAACTGTATTTAAACAAAAAGAATTAATTAGCAAGACATTAAAGTTCAGTTTAAGTGATGAAGTTAAAGTTCAGGATAAATTATATGCTATAGCTGCTGTTTCGGGAAATACTTATGCAAAAGAGATGGGCTGGGAATTTTTTAAGGATAATTTTAAAGAGATATTCAAAATGTATAAAGATGGCATGCATATGCTTCCAAATATTTCAAAAGCAATATGTGCTAAATTTTCTAGCATGGAAAAATACAATGAGGTTAGAGAATTCTTTAATAAAAATAAGATACCAAATGGAAAGCTTGCTATTGAACAAGCGCTAGAAGCAATCAAGATTAATTATAATTTTGTTAAACATCAAGAAATTAATTTAAGAGGTTATTTAAGAAAGTTTTAAAAATCTTCAGTTATCATAAATCTCAGAGGTGGTTTAGCCTCTAGTTAATTCTAGAGTTATGAAAATGAACAGAAGACAAGCTTTAGTAAGTTTAGGAGTATTGGGATTAGCAGGAGTTGCTTATGGCCATATAGAAGACAGAAATATGAAAAGATTAAAACCAAGAGATTATAGAATTCCTGCAGATTTGCATGCACATATTTACAAAAACACTCTTTTAAATGACGTGGGGGAAACTTTAAGTCAAGAAGGTTTAGTCGGTTTAACAACATATAATGTAAAAAATAATTTATTTAATTTTTATGATCTAAGGTTAATCCCAGGTTTTACAGAGACTGAACTTGGAGTCCTAGGAAAGTTAAACTATCTCGGAAGCACGGGTTATATTTTAAATTCCCAGGAGATAATGACAAAACCCCATATTTCTGCATTGGGATGTAAGGATTTAATTCGTGCAAAAAACCCATTTGAAGCTGTTAAGGAGATAAGAAAGCAAGGCGGATTAGCGATATTAAACCATCCTTATGTTGTTCCAAGCAGAAAAATGTTTCCTCCTTGGGAAGCTGGTTATAGATTAATTAACAAAGAAGAAAGACAGACCATAGAAAAATTAGCAGGAGAAGTTGATGAAGTTGAAGTATTTAATGGGCAATGTATAGCGTTAGTACCGTTACTTATAGATAAGAGAGAGGCAAATGATTTAGCTGAAGAATATGCTCAAACTTTTGGTTTTAAAGGAATCGCAACTTCTGACGCACATTGGATAAATCAAATATTAACCTCAGGAATTTATATAAAGAATGAAGAGCTAAGTTTCAAGAAAATAAAAGAGGCAATAATGGGAAGAGATTATTATATAGAAGGCAATGAAGTTTCAAGATTAAGTTTTTTAAAAGGGCATTTTCCTAGCCTTCCAATTCCAACACATTAAATTTTCTTTAGTTCTATAAATGAGTGAGTTGTTTTTGGTTTGTGTAGACTTCTAACAAAATAATACATTGCAAATAACTCAAACGCAAAAGGCCCATATCCTAAATAACCTAAGATCGGCATTTCAAATATCTTAAAAAAATTAACAAAAGGAATTTCATAAAACCATTTTGTAACAGCATAATAATTCCAAAACTCCCATAATACTCCTGTAACAGTTCCTGCAACAAATAATATTAAAGGAGTTTTATAATTTCCATTCTTCCAATATCCAATAATACTTGGCTGTGAATGTAGATAATTTATAGGATCTAAAATAAAGAAAAAAGCTACCCATACCAAGGGAAAGAAATATTTTGGCCAGAATATTGTTAGTGAAAGCATTAACACTCCTAAAAAAGTCATTGAATGCAGAAAAAAATGTGTAATGTCATGATGTTTTTTCAATTTAAGTTTGTTAAATAGATTAAACGTTTTTAATAATTCAAAAGTTTCTATAATTGCAGGGAGAACAGTCGCGAAAGCTATTGTTCCATAAAACTTTCTTGAAATAAATGCTGTAGGCAAAACTCCAGAATAACTCCAGTTGCTTACTCTATAATTTATTATCTCGAATAACCACCAAATTAAAGTAGATAATAATAAAGCCTTGACAAATTGTTCTTTTCTTGACATAATTAATGAATGTGCTTTTAGTTTGTATATAATTGCATCGACTAATAAAATATAACCTAACCAGATAATTGGAAAATACCAAGAAGCAAAAGGTTCAATTTTAAAGTAAAAATTTAATTCGGCAAATAGAATCATTAATGTTCCTAAAATGCCATAAAACTTAAACAATCACATCACCTTTTCAAATTTCTCTGCAACTTTGATTGTAATAAAAGCCAATAATAATCCTGCAACTAAATCTAGAATATAATGCTGCTTGACAAATAAAGTTGAAACAAAACTTAGGATAAATAAAGGAAGTAAATTGTAGGATAACTTTTTATTCTGATTAAAGATGAAAATAAAAGCCAACGCTAATAGTGAAGCGTGCAAACTTGGAAATAAATTATATGGCTTATCCACACTATAAAGATAGCTTAATGTTTTTTCAAAGAAATTGTTCTCATTTAAATCTGGCCTTATGATGCTACTTGGCAACGCCAAAAATATCCAACATGAGATCATAGTAATAATAACATATTGCAAAATTATTTTTTTATGATTTTTAACTATAAAAAACGGGATTAATATTAAAGGAAATAAAAGAATATAGAATATAACCATAAAACTTAAAAAAGGAATTTCACTGTCAAAAGGCGTTTCAACATCAAAAACAGCCTTTCCTTGGTTCATTTCATTAACAAGAAGATAACCTCCTAAGAGTAAAATTAATATCAAAAGATAGCTAAATTTCATGAGAATATAAAGTAATTTTTATTTATTAAACTTAACTATTAATTATTTAGTAGAGAATTTATTGATTAATTCTATTAATTTCTTCCCCTCTACTTTTCCCTTGTATTTTTTCATCAACATCCCCATTATAGCGTTGACGCTTAGTTCGGGGTTTTCTTTAATTATTTTTTTAATCTCATTTTCAACTTCATTTAAATTAACTTTTTTAAGGTCAACATTCCCTTTAATAGCTTCATCAAAGACATCTTTCGTTATTTTTCCAGAATTTAATAATGACAAAGCATTTTCTAAATTATTTTCATTATAATGTTTTATTAATAAACTTGCTAATAAGCTCTTGTTTATGTTTTTATATTTATCAGTATAATAATCGAAATTAATTCTTTCATTGATTAATGTATTACTTAATTCAGAGCTTAAATTATATTTTGTCTGTAATTCTTTAACTTGCTCGTGAATTAATTTAGGTAGGATAATATCTTTAATTAAATTACTGGTAATTTTAGTTGAAATTATATCCGTCTCTGGGTACATTCGCGCTGCTCCCGGTAAAGGCCTTAAAAAACTTGTACTACCATCTTCATTTGCTTTTCTAACTTCTTGTTCCACTTTTTTACCTTGTTTAATTATATTAAGTTGCCTTTGAATCTCATAATCTATTATCTTAGGTATCATCCTTAATTCCTGAAATCCTTTTATCTCTACCCTGTTTCCATTTCTAATGCTTAAGTTAACATCCTGGCGTATTGTGCCCAAACCTCTTTTTATATTAGGAAAACTTCTTAAGATCATACCAATTTTTTCAGCAGTTTCTTTAGCATGTTCTGGTGTTTTAATATCTGATTGCGTTCCTATTTCTAATAAAGGAATCCCGGCCCTAGATAAGGAAAAGTAAATTTTATTACTTTCTTGTTTTATTATTTTTGCTGCATCTTCTTCAAGGTAAAGATCTTTTATCCTTACTTTTCCTAAACTAGTCTCTATGAAAGATTCATTTGTACCATAACCAACAAGAAGCGATCGCTGAAATCCCGAAACAACCGAGCCATCGCTTATAACTTTTCGCATTACAAACAAAACATCTGGAATTTTAAGATTAAATAATTTAGCAACAGATAAAGCAACAATTAAAGCATCATGATTAATTTCATGGGGTGGATCATCATCAGTTTCAACTAAACAATATTCGCCTTCATAACCATAATAAATAAATTCTTTATTTTTCTCTTCCTCATATAAAGAAGCGGTATCCAATTGTCCTGTTTCACCTTTTGAGGATCTTATCTTTCTCATAAATTCTATAGATTTATTCTTTTCTTTCAAATCGGTTGAACATGAACAAAACAATTTTTTTCCTGAAATTTCCTGATGAACCTCCAATCCCACCTTAAGTCCAATATTCTTATAGTCTACTTCCATTTCAATAGTTTCTATTTTTATCACCCCATATTGAATGAAAATACCCCTTAAATTTATTTGCAATATCCTTTGAGGTTATTAAAGTTGCTAATGGCTTGTCTTTAAATGAAGTAAATAAAACTTTGTCTTCGTGAATATCTATATTGCCTGGAATTGGAAAATCTACATATTTCATTTTAAATGTTGTTTTTTGAATATATTTTGATTTTTTATAATGTATGTTAGCTATGCCTTTAACTTTGAGATTTTTAAATTTATGGTATAAGCGCATTCAAAACTTATCTATTTTATAAATTTCTTTTATTCTATGTATTGGTATTTCTTTATCTTCTAATGTAATAAAACTTTTTGTAATCTCTTTAATATCATCAAATCTTATTTCAATTAACTTTTTCTTAATGTTATCTAAGTAATAAATTAGATAATCTTCTTTATTAAGGTTTTTATCCCATTTAATTTTATTTAGAATCTCAAAACAGGATTGCATTTTAGTATTAAGATTAGAGCTCTAGTGAAACCCTATTTCTAATCAGACGATAAAATTAAAGTATACTTAAATTCTTTACGTCGGGAATTAATGAGGATTTCACCAGAGCTAAGATTAGTATACTTTATAAATTTAAAGATCATACTAAATTTTATAAAAAATTGGTGAAAAAATTGGATAAAAAAACTCAATCTAATAAAATATGCTGTTTATTGGGAATAATCTTATTAATATTTTTAATGATAAAAATTGAAAGGGTAGAAGCACAACAATCA
>JBBSXG010000115.1:0-2095 GCA_038045885.1 Nanobdellota archaeon | reverse complement strand
TCCCATCAGAAGCAGCAAAACACCATGAACAACTGTATCATAAGATAATAAAACAAGCAATTCAAGATTCAAAAATAAAAAAATTTGATTTATTAGCTTACTCAAGAGGCCCAGGATTATCTCCAAGTTTAAAAGTTGGATTAAAAGCAGCCATAGAATATTCTAAAGATCTAAAAATCCCATTAATCGGTGTTAATCACTGTATTTCGCATTTATCTTCAGCACATTTATTCACAGAAGTTAAAGACCCAGTTTATGTTTTTGTCTCAGGAGCAAATACCCAGATTATAGGTTTGGAAGGAGGAAAATTTAGAATATTCGGTGAAACTTTAGATACTGGTTTAGGAAATGCATTAGATAAACTTGGTCGTGAATTAGGTTTAGGATTTCCAGCAGGCCCTAAAATAGAAGAATTAGCTAAAAAAGGAAAATACATAGAACTGCCATATATTGTTAAAGGTATGGACTTATCTTTTTCAGGAATTGTAACTTCTGCAATTTCAAAATTTAAAAAAGGCATTAAAAAAGAAGATTTGTGTTTCTCAGTTCAAGAAACAATGTTTTCAATGTTAACAGAAGTAACTGAAAGAGCTTTAGCGTACACAGGAAAACAAGAAGCAGTCATAATAGGTGGCGTGGCTGCAAACAAAAGATTATCTGAAATGTTATTAATAATGTGCAAAGAAAGAAATGCTAAGTTTTATACAGTTCCATTAAAATACTCAGGTGACAATGGAGTTAATATTGCATATCAAGGACTAATTGAATATAACGGTAGTAGAAGAGAAAAAGAATTTGATATATTTCCCTATGAAAGGATAGATCAAATTAATGTTTTCTGGAAGTATTAGGATAATAAGTATAAGTTAAACCTTTGATACCTGTCTTTTTTTCTCTTAAAATTAATCCTTTTCTATAAAGCCTTATTAGATAATGATTTATCACTCTAGTACTTTTTAATGTTTTTGTTGACAGGTCCCTAACAGTTATACCCGGATTATCATCAATTAAATCCAAATAGAACTTTCTTGAGGAATTCCTAGATATTTGATTTCGTTTGTAGGATTCCAATATAATCCTTAACTTTTTTTTCTTTTCTGAATGTTTAAGATCAACTCCTTCTTTTATCAATTTATTTATGTCTTCCCAACCCTCTATCACCAAATCAAAAAAATCACCCCTTACAGCTTTATTTTTAATTTTTGATAGGGTAGAGTTAACATGCAATAGATGAAGTAGTTTCTGTACATCCTCAAGATAATTTTTAGATTTCATCCTTATAGAAATTCTTCTAAAGAACCTATAATAGACAAGATTTCCTTCAGCGTCAACAATAGCACTAAATATGGAAGTCATATCCTTACTATTTTTTATAGTATCAAAATTTATTGAAAGATTTTTTTTATTTGCGACTGATTCCAAAAACCTGACAAATTTTGTATTGTAGAACCTTAAGTCCAAATAAGCCCAACCCTCTATCTGTTTTCCTGCTACTTCTATTTTATTTTTATGTATAATAATAGTTATTGGTATTATAACATTACCTAAGACTAATTTAATTTTCTGACTTAATCTAAAGGCCAAATTAAAAACAATTTTTTTCTTATTTGAAAAAGGACTTTTCTCCCATCTATATTTTATCTTGTTTCCATGAATATCAAAAAGCCCTACATTATCACTAAGATTCTGCAATCTTACTTTAACTAAAATCCTCTTTTTTGTATTTACTTTACATTTTTTTAGAATATTATCTATAAATCTTAGGAATTGAAGATCTTTATTTTGGATGGCCCCCTCTCTATATTTAATAGACCAATAACCTTCAACTTTAAGAGCCTCTATTAAATATAAAATATCTGGACTTAATTCTATCATTATGTAATGATAGCTACACAATATATAAACTTTTCTATTGAAAAAGAAATAATCTTCCCTTATGAAAGAACAGATTCTATAAACGTAAATTGGAAATATTAACTACCTATAGGTGGTAATAAAATAGAAAGATTTATAAATACAAAAATACTTAATTTTAGTATGTTAGTAAGAGTAATAAGGAAAATAGAAGAAACCCAAGGACAAAATATTTGGAGTA
>JBBSXG010000114.1:0-18809 GCA_038045885.1 Nanobdellota archaeon | reverse complement strand
ATCTAAATCGTGGTGTAAAATTCGGCGGCCGTGTTCGTCCAAAACAAAATTTCCGTAAGGCCCAGTAGCCTCTATCTCATCACTAATCTTCAGCATATCCAGCATCTGCTTAAAGGGTGATTCAGAAATCTTTGTTGAAATCATCAAAAAATTTTCAGTTGGGGATGATGCAACGGAAAATGAGCGATAATTTCCTCTAGGATCTTGAATGTTAAAAGTATATCTCAAAAATTGCCCTGGTTTGAATTTTATATTTCCCTTTTTAAAAACAAATGTTTTAATATCTGAATTTTCCTCAATTATTTTATTTATTTTTAAGAACATATTTTTAATTAAATTTAGTAATATTTATAAGTTTCCTTTATCAAGTATATTTATGGTTCCAAGAATTATTTTTAGGCATTCTCATTCTTACGACAAAATTTTTAAGGATATGAGCAGGGTAGATAACTATCCTAATGAAAAGAAAGTAACTGAGTATATTGATGATGTACAGAAAATATGGAATAAAATTGGAAGAAAGATATTAATTGAAATACAAAGAATAAGCAGATTAAAATTCAATGATAATAAGATAGTTTGTTATGTTGTCGGAAAAGCAATCCCATTTGCAGACCCATTAACAATTCCTATATATTGGAAGGATCATAATTATTTCATTGATACTTTAATACATGAGTTGATCCATTTGTTATTTACTCAAGAGGGAAATTTACAAAAAGCTAAAAAATCATGGGGTTATATCTTTACAAAATACAAGAATGAAACATTTGATACTAAAATACACATCCCTTTGCATGCTATTCACACACATATTTATACAATATTCTTCAGCATGGAAAGATTAGAGCATGACATTATTGAATTGTATAATTTGCATGCTTACAGAAGATCCTGGGAAATTGTAAATAAAGATGGTTACCAGAAAATAATTGAGGAGTTTACCAAGAGAATTACTTAATAATTAAAGGTTACTTGCAATGTTCCTGTTAATGGAGTTTTCAACGTTCTATAATTCCCAGATTTATCAACATAAGTAAATAAAGGGTTTTTAATCCATTCATTTAATAAACCATATCCTCCAAGCGAGACTTGTAAATCATTTTCTTTGAATAAATTAAACATACCTGTAATCCCTATATCCAAATTTACTGATCCTTCTAATTTCTTATATTCGCGTGAATAAGTAAGATTATGCCAATATCCTTCTTTAACTCCCAATTTAGAAAATAATAGAAAACTTGGACTTATTTTATAAGATGAAAATAGACTAGTTGATTTATCAGTAGAGCCATCAAATGGATGTCCGTTTATATCAGATTTTCCAATAGAAAGATTAAATTTATAACTAAAATCCGAGTTTTTTTCAATTGATATTGCTATGCCACGAGTCTTGCCAGATTCATTTCTTATGTTTTTATATTCTTTGAAATAAAATTCTAGATTTAAAATATCTAAGAAGCTATCATCGAATTTGAACAATGAAGAAATAGAATAATTATTAGCTTTTTGCACTTTTGGATCAGTCTTCTCTGAAAAAGCCAACTCCAAATTATTTCTCTCGATAAAACTTGTGTTATGCGAATAATCCAGACTAAATTCAAAATCTTTTTTGACAAAAGTTATATTACCTCCATAAGAAAGAGAATAATTATTTTTAAATTCATTTAAACCCAAACTTGTTTTAAGTATCATCCCTTTATTAATTAAATTATCAGCAAAATATATGTTATCCCATATTCTATCAAAATAGATTGTGATCAAATCTACACTTCTAGAATTATTACTATTTGGAAACGGATGAGTGATCTTATTGATATAAGCGCTATATACTGGGTTTTCATTAATGTCTTTTCCGGTTAAGTTATAATAAATCTCTGAGAATTTGTTGATATTTTCTAATAAAAAAAGATATCTTTGTTCTTCTGGTATTATAGAATATTCCTTAATCAAAAGTTCTTTTTGTTCCCGAGTCAAATATGATTCCATTAAACCCAAACCATAATAAAACAAATCATTTGCAAATTTTCCATTGGGGATAATAAAATTAAGATTATTGCTCTTAACAGAGGTTAGTGTTGCCCCAAAAGTTAAAGTATTATTATCCATAATAAGTTCAGCATTAAATGTAGAATGTTTAATTCCTAAATCAATGTCCTCGTTTGCTTTCTCTAAGATTAGATTGTAATTGTGATTCCAGTATTCATAACCCAAAGTAGTCTTAAGTTTAAAGGAAGAAAAAGAACGATTATAATCAGCAATTGAAATAAAATGATTTGCTTCTTGACCTAGATTTACAGGATTACTTTTTATTTCATTTGTAAAATTATAAGTTTGAAAAAATCCAAGCAAAGCAATTGATAAATGTCCATCAAAAATTTCAGTCTCGTTAAATAATTGAAACGAGTTTGATGTGGGGATAACTTTTGTCTCTGATAATTTTGTAATTGGCCAGATTGGTTCTTTGTTACTAATATAAACAGCAGAATAATTATTAAAAACAGAAGGCAAGTTAAATATCATATAACGTTCAAATAAATTTGAAGACATTTCAAAACTTGGCTCTCTTTCAAGAAAACTTTTACTTTCTGCCTTTATTACTCCAAGCAATGCATTATGCTTTACTGAATAATCTTTTGTAAGAACTTTGACATCACTAAATAATTTAGAATCTAATTTCGTGCTTAAAGCTTGATCTAACCATTCTTGTTCCGAGGGACTACCAAAAACAGGAAAATTATCAATATAAACCTCGAAATAAGATAAGTTAGTTGGGATACCCTGAATACTAAAAGAAGAAAGTATATTATGCGCTGTTTTTTGTATTCTAGGATCTAATCCAAAAGATTTTATTTTACTTCCACCATACATAGAATTTACAAAGTTTCTTGCTTTTAATTCTAAAGCTTTTAATTCTTGTTCATCTTTAGAATTATTGATTATTATCTCTTCCAAAGGATATGTTTTTGTTGTATCTTCGTTATCTTTTAATTGAGATTTAGCTGTATTAAAAGCTATAAATAATCCTAAAAAATATGGCAATGTATAACGCAATCTCATTTTATTTTGTCTATTTTTGCTGCAAGTATAAAGTCATTTTCGCTTAAACCTTTTACAGCGTGTGTAAATAATTCAATATTACATTTACCCCAAGTAAAGTAAATATTTGGATGATGGCCTTCTTTCTCCGCTATTGCTCCAACCTTATTCACAAATTTAAGAGATTCTTTAAAATTTTTAAATTTGAATTCTTTATACAAGTGTTTATTTCTTATTTTCCATGATTTAACTTGCTTTAGGTATTTTTTAATTAAGAACATTGAAATGGGAAGAGTTCTACCTTCACAAGCAACACAAACTTTTTTACTTAAATCCATGAAAATCAAGGAATAACTAGATATTTAAATTTAACCTTAAGATTTATAAACTATAAAAAATTTGAACAAATATGGATTTAAAACAGAAATTATTAGCATTGGCTATAGCAATAGTTCTAGTTTTATTTATAGCTGTGGGAATAGATACTTTCTACAAAGCTCCTGAAAACCCTTGTAATTCTATTTATGAAACACAGCCAAAAACTTTCCCTTCCAACTGTGACTTTGTGCAGGATACAAATAGAACCAATTGTATTATAAATCAACAATTATTTTACGAGAATCAGAGCATTGAATCACAAAAATGCTATGATGAATTTCAGCCAAGGGATAATTTATACAAAAGAAATGTATTTATTATATTAACTATAATTGGGGGGCTAACAATAATTATTGGATTACTAGTTAAGAACTTACATGCATTGTCATTTGGATTAATGCTTGGAGGTTTGGTAAATATTGTCTATGGAGTAATAAGATACTGGTCTCAGATGAATGAATATTTAAGATTCATTATTCTAGGAATATTATTGTTTATGCTAATCTGGGTAAGTTATAAGAAATTAAAGTAAATCAGCTAATCTTTTAATATTAATACCAGAAAAATCTTTAATTATAAGATATGCTTCGTTTAATTCTTTTTCTGACCGAAATTTGGTTTTCATAGCTATTAATTTATAGAAGAAAAAATAGACAAAATAAAATAATTTACTTCTTGTGGGTAGGTTTAATTAGAAACCTTTAAATAGTAATATTTTTCAAGTTTATGCGATGAAAAATAGCGTATTTAATTACTTAAAGAGAACATGTATTTATGGTTTAATGTGCTTAAATCTAAATTTAATGCAGCTTGATTTATTAAAAGCTGGCCAAAATGAAATTATAGAAGAAAAAGAAGTTGAGAAAAAATCTGAAACAATTAAGGTTAATCTTACTAAAACTATTTATGAGCAAGTTCCTATAGAAAAAAACTTGTGGAAAAGTGTAAAAGATTTCTATCATCTTAATAATGATGAAAAAATTAGGAAAAAATTGGAAGTAATTAATGATTACAATGCAAAAAACCATTCAAGTCTTGAAGTAAAAGAAACAATTCAAGAAGATTTTATGGGGTTTGAGAATGGAAAGAGAATTATGAGAGAAGATGGAATTAAGGGAGATTATATTATTAAGGGAACAAGATTATCATTCCCTGTTGAAAAAGATACTTTAATTAATTTAGAAGTCGTTGTTGAAGATAATAAAGTTGTTGATCCCTCAGGAAAAAAATTAAGCATAGATAATTATGTTAAAAAAGAAGCTAAAAAACTGGATAATTACGAAATTAAGAATTATTTATTTAATGGAAAAACTTATTCTCATCTCAATAATATTTATAATAAAAAGGCTAAAGAAGGGAACAAAGTAAAATATTCGAACAAATTGCTTGAAAACAGAAATGATAAACTTGAATTCCTGAAAGATACAGTTAATATTTATCTTGAAAATACAAATAAAGATACTTTAAAAATAATTAATGAAAAATATGGATATGATATTAAAAGTGACTCTACATTATATCGTATGCTTGATAAATATGCCCAAGAAACTGATTCAAGCAAGATAAGAAAAAGAAAGATTAATTTAGTGAAACAAGATATACAAGATACAACTAGAGTATACGAACTTCCTGAAGTCGAAGCTATTGGTAAATTTATAAATACTAAGAAAGAAGTAAAAAAATTAAAGCCAAGAACAACCCCTCTCTTTTCTGAAACATATTCTCAAAAAGAAAAAGGTGATTTAAGTAAACCAGATTTTATATCAACAACAGCATTTGAATTAAATATATTAGCATCATATTTTGTTCTTAACAATATTTTTTATGGAAAATATAACGATGAAAAGGTATGGGGGAGAGAAGTACCATTTCATTTTTCTAAAGAACCGCATGATTATGCAAATGGAGTTGATGCCTATGGGGGGAACTTACTATTATTACATTCTGGCTCGACATTTTTTTCAATGGCTTACAAAGCACTTGGTCATAAACAATTTACTGCAGATTTGTTAGGAGCCCTTAATACAGCAATAATCTATAGCCAAGCTAAATATATAGAGGGAACTCATCAGCAAGGGGCAGATCTTCGCGATTTAAAAGCAGGGGGTATTGGTCTCGGCCTTTTTATTGCACAGTCTATAGAAAGAGAGGTTAGAAAAGATGAAAAAGGTTTATTAAACAGAATTAAACCTCAATTTTGGTGGTTCCCAGAAGAAAAAGGGAAGTGGGATTATGCAAAAGGGGGAACAGATTTAGATAATTATGCTGGTCAAAAGTTTTTTTGGCAGGTAAGATTTGGAGATTTACTTGTTGGAAAAAATAAAAATACCCTAGAAAAAATTATTTCTGGATTAAGTATAGGACCAGGTTTTGGATTATCAAGAGACGGATTTGTTGAAAAATATATCTCTCTTGGTTTTGATTTAAACGAAATATTATCTGAAACAAAGATCCCAAAACAAATCATAACGGCATTGAATTATATACATTTTCCAAATATAGCAATAAAATTTGGAGAGGATAAAAAAGCTAAAGTTGTTCTTACTTTTTAACTTTAACCAAAATAACTTAATTCTTTTCTTTCTTTTTGCTCTTGAGATTTAACCTGTTGTTCCATTACCCCTTTTATTTTAGCTTCAAACTGTTCTGCTTTTGCTAATAAAGGCTTGTAGTCAATATTTAATCCAAGATACTTATCAAGAACTTCAATAATTTTTGCAGCTGCTCTTGAGTCTGGCAAATTAGAATGTGTTTCAATAAAAATGGCACTTGTTGGGCATCTTGATTTTAATAATAAAGCTCCAGTTACTCCCATTATAATTCCTTCTTTTAATGGGTCAATCTTAATTTTTCTGAATTTTTTTTCTATGTTTAAAGAATTCGAATAATAATAAGCATTATTTTGATCATTTTGTGATGCAACTCCCTCTAAGCTAATTAATTCTTTTGCCTTTAAATCTATCCCAAGCATGGTTAATTTGGATGCAATTTCCCATTCTAATCCCTGAACATTTGTAACTGCATGAAAAAGCATAATGTTTGTTTTTTTATCGTAATATACCCCTAAAGGCTCTAATAAAGTTGTATTGTGAACAGCGACCATTGGAGCTAATTTATCACTTTCTAATCTGCCGATTAATTTTGCGTTTAAGTGCTCAATCAAAAACTCGGTAGCTATTGTGCTAACAAATCCAAACCCAGGAAAACCTTCTATCATTATTGGAGATTTAGGCTTTTGATTTAGAATAACTTCCATATATAATAATAAACTTAAGTTATTTATAAGCCTTATGTTACAATTACAAAATTAATAATAAATAAGTTACTATGATAAAAAGAAATTTTTATAAACCCAAATTTTCTAGTATTTGAATGGTAAATATATTAGCAGTTTATCCTAAAAGTCCAATAGGTTATTGGAGTTTTGATTGGGCATTAAAGATAGCTGGAAGAAAATCTGCATTCCCTCCTTGTAGTTTATTAACTATAGCTGGAATGCTTCCCGATGAATATAATATTAAAATATTGGATGAGAATGTCGAAGAACTTAAAGATGAACATATAAGTCAATCTGATGTTGTGCTAACATCTTCTATGGTAATACATAAAAATTCTTTGGAAAAAGTAATAGAAAGATGCAATGAACTTAAAGTTCCTGTAATATCTGGAGGACCATTACCAACACAATATCATGAAAGAATAAAAGGATTTGCCACTCATTTTTTAGGCGAAGCTGAAGAAGGGTTTGATGAAGTTTTGGAAGAAGTTTTAAGAGAAGGTTATAAGCCAAAAAACAAATTATTTGATAAAAGAAGAAAATTTTCATCTTTAGACAAAACACCAAAACAAAGGTTTGATTTAATAAAAGATCATTTTAAGGATTATATATTGATGCCTATACAAACAACAAGAGGTTGTCCTGAACATTGTACTTTTTGCAACATTCCTTCATTGTATGGGAATAAAACAAGATTAAAAAATGAAGATAGAATTTTAGAAGAGTTGCAATTTCTTTATGATTTAGGATGGAAAGAGTCAATAATGATTGTTGATGATAATATTGTAGGAAATCAAGAAAAAATAATTCCTCTTCTTAAAAAAATAGAAATGTGGCAAAAAGAAAATAATTATCCATTTTCTTTTATAACCCAAGGAAGTTTAAGGATGTATGATAATCCAAGTTTAATGGAAGCTATGTATCGATCTGGTTTTGATCAAGTATTTTTTGGTTTGGAATCTCCTTCGCCCGAAAGTTTAAAATTCATGGGCGCTCAAAAAAATTTACAATCTAAAGGTAATCCTGATAATAAATCAATGTTAGAAAAGATTAAACACATACAAGCTAAATATTTTAAAGCACAGGCCGGTTTTATTTTAGGATTTGATACAGATCCGGATGATATAGTTTATTTAATGAAAAAATTTATACAGGATTCTAGAATCAGTGTAGCAATGGTTGGTCCTTTAGGAGTTCTTCCTGATACACCCGATTGGGAAAGATACAATAAAGAAGGAAGATTGTTGGAAGATATAATGTATTCAAGTGATACTGGAGTATTTAATAGGCAATTAAGTTATATTCCTATGGATAAAAATGGAAATAATATCGATCCAAATATAATTTTGAATAGGAATCGTGAGATACTTGAGTTCATTAATAGCCCAAAAGCTTATTTTGAAAGAACATTAGAATATATAAAAAATAGAGAACGTAAACCATTATCAAAAGGTAAAATTGATTTCTCAAAAATAAAATCTATCTTTAGATCATTTTATTATCAAGGTATTAAAAGTGATTATACAAAAACATACTTGAAATTTTTATGGAGAGTTATAAAAAATGATTTTTATGATGTTCCAAGCGCACTTACTTATGCTGCACACGGCCATCATATTATAACAGTAAATCAACAGTCCTTAAAGGTAGATGATGTTAATTTATTATTAGAAGAAGCTTGTTCTAATAAAAACAGTTTAGCCTATAATAATTTAATAGATAAAGCAAAATCGATATATCGAGGCTTGCTAAAAGAGTTTAAACCTCAAGTAAAAAATAGAAGTTTGGTTGAAGAAGAAATTGCCTATAATTAATATTTTTATTTACTTGTCTTTATTTCAATAACATCTAAATTCTTTAGTAAATGATCTTTTCCAACAGCTTGTTTTGTTTTAACATTTATTGCCTTTACAAAATTGTTTCCAATGTCTGTATGAATCTTAAAAGCAAAATCTAAGGCAGTTGATTTTTCAGGCATTAAGAAACAATCTGGAAGAACTCTTCCTTCAGAATCTTGTAATTTATTTACTCCTCCAGGAAATATTGCAATGTATTTTAGCAAATCAAAAACAGCATAATTTAATACATCCTGAACTCCTGTACTATTATATTTTTTAAGAACATTATTTTTTATATAGTTTAAAGCATTTAACTGTTCTCTGCTTAATTTGCTTTCATTTATTATTGTAAAATTATCTACTCCAGGGATATAACTTATTAATTTATGTTTAGATGCTTCTCTTAATGCAATTTCAGAATCAGCCGAGCATGGAATTACTTTATAATCTTGAAATTCCTCTTTTAGTTTTTCAAAATACATTTCACTTCCAGCAACATCTATTTTATTAGCGGCGATTACTATTGGCTTAGTTGCTTTTCTTAATTCTCTTGCTAGATTAATTAAATCATTGTCATTCCATTCACTCGGATGATGCAATAATTTTAATTTTTTAACTGCAGTTTCAATTATTTCTTCAGTAACTTTTAACCCAGATAATTGTTTTTCTAAAGATTGTTTAATGTTTAAATTATCTACCCTTAAAGCTTTAACAAATCTGTCCCATCCTTTTTTTAATATGCTTAAATACCAGTAGTCTAATTCTCTTTCTAAAAATCTAACATCTTTTAATGGATCGTGGCTTAAAGCAGGAACAGAATTTCCTTTTTCGTCTGTTGATCCTGAAATATCTATAATATGAATTAATACATCTGCTTCTCTAATGTCATTTAAGAATTCTAATCCAAGTCCTTCTCCCAAATGAGCATCTTCAATTAATCCAGGAATATCGTATAGTTTTATTGGGAGAAATCTTTGATGATCAACACAATAACCATATCTTGGGTTGCATTGCTTATTAAATTCCTTATCTACGCATGGAACCTTAACAAAAGCAATTCCCTCTTGTGATTTAATTGTTGTAAATGGATGAGGGGCTATTTCAACTTCGGCCAGAGTAGCTGCCTTGAAAAAAGTTGATTTGCCTGTCGATGGTTTTCCGCATACTGAAATTATCATAAAATTAAATTAGAATTAACGTTTAAATAAGTTACTAATTAGTTTTTGGGTATATAATATTAATTCCAGAATCTTCGATAACAATTGGTAATTTAGGGTTTATTGTGCTCTCATTTTTATTTAACGCTTCTAAAATAGATTTCTCTAGTTCGTTTAAATTTCGATCATCTTGTAATAAGATATAACTACTAAATTCATTAGAATCTATAGGAGATAATAAGATTTCATAATCTCTAAAATCCGGTGTTTTATTTAAAGAATAACGATAGTATTTTCTCTCATATCCTATTAACAAAATGTCTATATGATTTTTCTTTCCATCTGAGATAAACTCTCTTCTCGCCAGTACGGGCAAAGCTTTCTTGGTTTCCATGAAAGTACAAGATTAAAAAAACTTTTAAAGCTTTACAATTACATTTCTTCTAGAACATTTATACCAAGTAAGCTTAAACTTGTTTTGATTACATGGGTAAAGGCTAGGACTAGAGAGCATCTTGCATTCTTCAATTCTTCATCTTCGTGTATTACAGGACAAGAATGATAAAACTCATTAAATTTCTGGGCTAATTCGTAAGAATAGTTTGCAATGTAATTTGGCTTAAAATCCCTAGAAGCTTTATTTACAACTCTAGGAAAATTACTTAATATCTTAATCAATTCATTTTCTTTGCTTTCTTTTAACAAACTAAAATCAACTTTTTTATCAAACTTAGTTTTTCTTAATATTGAAGAAGCACGGGCATAAGTATATTGTATGTATGGTCCCGTGTCTCCTTCAAAACTTATTGTTTCATTAGGATTAAAAACAAAATCTTTTGCAGCATCATATTTTAATATTAAATATCTTAATCCGGCCATTCCAATTTCGAATGCTCTTTTCTCGGCTTCATCTTTGCTTAATTTATATCTTTTTTTGACTTCCTCTAATGCTAAATTCTTAATTTTTTCAACAAGATCGTCTGCATCAACTACTGTACCTTCTCTTGATTTCATCTTTCCTTCAGGGAGATAAATCATTCCGTAACTTAAATGAATTAATCCTTTAACGTTCTTGAATTTCAACATGTCTAGAATCTTGAATAATTGTTTAAAGTGTAAATTTTGCTCAGATCCAACAACATAAACTGATTTGTTCATCTTAAAATCATCATACTTAACTTTAGCCAATCCAATATCTTGGGTAATGTAAACAGAAGTCCCATCTTTTCTCAATAATATTTTATTTGGAAGATTATATTTTTCAAGATTTACACAGATATTATCATTTTCATCCTTTTCAAATAATTTTTTCCTGTAAGCATTTAAAACAATTGACTTTCCTCTTTTGTAATGATCACTTTCATTATATATTTTATCAAATTTAATATTAAATAACTTGTAAGTTTCATTAAAACCTTTTATTGCCCAAGAATTCATTAATTTCCATAATTTTAATACTTCAGGATTATTTTTTTCCCATTTTAACAACATATCTTGTATTTCTAGCTCTAATTCAGGATGCTGTTTTGCATTTTCAGAATATAAAACATAATAATCCCCGACAAAATGATCGTTTTTCTTGTTCGGCTTTTTATTATTTCCGTATTTTTTATAAGCCAACATTGATTTACAAATATGAACCCCCCGATCATTATTCAAATTAACTTGGATAACATTTTGATTATTGAATTTTAAAATATTAGAGACACTTTGTCCTATAAGCATATTTCTAACATGTCCTAAGTGCAATGGTTTATTTGTGTTTGGGGAGGGATATTCAATAACAATCTTTTCTTTCTTTGTTTTGTTAAATCCGTATTTTTCTTTTAGTTTTAATATTTCTTTTAATATCATGGAATTAAACTTAGATTTATTTATGAAGAAATTAACGTAAGCTCCCTTACATTCAACTTTTTCTATATATTTGTCTTTGCTGAATAATTTAGTAAGATTAAAAGCAATCTCATTTGGATTCTTCTTCAAATCTTTAGCCATCAAAAAACAAGGAAGAGAATAGTCCCCAAAGCTAGGGTTTGGAGGAACTTCTAATATTGCTATAATATCTTTTTCATTTAAGGTTACAGATTTTTTTAATAAGCTTATAATGTGTTTTTTAAAAATATCCATAAGATTACTATGGATAAGTGGCTTATAAATTTATTGAAATCTTAATTAACATCCCTGTGAGTTTCGTACAATAAAGCGACATCTTGATCATGCTTTTCTAACAAAGTTGCAATGTACTTGAATAAAGTCTCGCTTTTAACAAATTTCTTTCCCATTAGATGTTTGATTAGTTCATTGGTAACATTACTAGCTATTCTTTTTGCTGTATCTTTATCATGATTGGCATTCAAACAAGATTTATATATAGAAGAATAGGTTTTATCCCGTTTAAAGACCTCTTCATGACCGTCTTTCTTTAATATTTTCATTTTAACATACTTTACAGATCTTAGGATTGCTTTTTTTCTTTTTTTTATTCCCAGGCATATTTTTCATCCAATATCAGATAATTATTTATTATATAAATTTATTGTAATGCAAATGTTATTAGGTTATAGGCTATTAAGATTAATAATAATCCTAAAGCTACTAAAATTAACCCTATGGCTAACCTCATCCACCTTCTATAATCTTGTTTCCAGCGTTTTATCTTCTGAACTTTTACCCCAAAATAAACCAAAGCCAAGATTATTAATAATGGTAATACAAAAATAAAGTTATAAACTAATAAATAGATTAAAGCTTTTACTGGGAGAATATTAGACTGAGCTATCCATGTTGTAATAGCTAGGTAAGGTCCACCAGTACAAGGAAGCTCGACAGCTGCAACAAATGCTCCCAGAATTATAGCCCCCAATGTCGTCAATTTCTTAGCACGTTCTTCAATGTATTTAACATATCTTGGAGCAATGCTTAATGAGAAACCTTTTCCATACCAGAAAAAATCTTTTATTTCAATTAAACCAAGAATAATCACCAAGCCTCCAACAAAGATGCTTAATGGCTGCGCAATATTCAATTTTTGTATAAACAATAATAACCCTATCCCTGCTAAAAAATATGTTACATAAACAGCTAAAATATAAATTGCCCCGACAAATAACATCTTCCTTCTGTCATTATGCATTACAATTAAAGTTGAGATTAACAAAATTAAAACACCAATAGCACATGGATTAATACTATCTACTAAAGCAGTAGTTATTACAACAGGCCAAGTAAAGTCGATTGCCATTTTATTTTAAGACTGGAATCTCACATCCAGCTTGCGTTGCTAATGTTTCTAAATCTTGTACTCCAACTAATCTTGTTCCATCTGAAAACTCCCAGTCAGGATATTTAAGAACATTTTTTTCAAGACATAATTCAGGCTGTGGATTTTCTCCTCTGGGATCACATTCAACATAAACTTGCCTTTCTTTTATTGTATCATAAGAACTTCCAAACATTTTTTGTTGTTTAGCACAATTAGGACACCAGAATGCACCATATTCCTTAACATTTTTATCAGCCAAACAGTTTGATAGACTATCTAAAGATTCTTTTGTATGTTTTATAGGAGAGCATCCTGCGATCATTAATATCATAATTAATAATAAAATTAAATAAAGTTTTTTCATTTTCCCCTCTTCAGATGTAATGAAACGAAAAATATTACTAAGATTGCTACATTTAAACTTAGGCATAATGGGCAAAATGAATATAATACAAATGCCTCAATATATAATAAGTAAAGTGAAAATAGAATACTTACCAACATCAAATAATAGATAACCTCAATTATCTTTGATATATATTTTTTATTATTTAAAGCTATTAAAGTTATGACTAAAATAAAAATAAACATTGCTAAAGAAAATCCAGATATAGGCATGTTAAAGATTTCTGAATACAAACTTCGATTTACTATATCGCAAGATAATCCCGCGCTTACATCACAAAAACTGCTTGTATCAGAATAATGTTGGTAGAGTAGATATGAAGAGATTATTATCGCGAAAATAGAATATAGCAAGATAATTACTAAACCTCTTTTTTGATCCATATGCTTTAGAAAATTTGATACTATATAAACTTTTTTCTTGTAGTCTATAGATAAGTTTATATACTAAATATTATTAATCATTTTAAATGAATACTTCAAAAAAAGTAGAGTGGGTATTAAGGATTGGAATTTTTGGAACTTTTTTAGGACACGGGATTTTTTCTTTACAATTAAAAACAAGATTTATTGAAATGCTAACCGCGTTTATTGGCGTTACAGGCGCATTAGCAAATAATTTATTGTATGTTATCGGAACAGTAGATATTATTGTGGCATTATTTGCATTATTCTACCCGATGAGATTGGTTTTAATTTATGCTTCTATTTGGGGCTTCTTAACAGCTTTAGCAAGGCCGATTGCAAATGATCCTATATGGGATTTTGTCGAGAGGTGGAGTAATTGGGCAGCACCTTTAGCTTTACTTTATTTAAGAGGGTTACCAAAGAAATTAAAAGATTTATTTAATTAATCAACTTGTTTTGTTATTCTTTTAACTATATGATTAGCTAACATTCCTAATACAAACATTGTTACTCCACCAATTAATATTGCAATCCAGTCATTTAGATTTAATGGGGTAGTTTTAAAGATTGTATTTAATCCTGGAATGTAAACAACTACCAACTGCAATAAAATTGAACTTGCTATAGCAACTATTAGCCATTTATTTGAAAAGAATTTTAGTTTATATTGTGCACGAATCATCTGAACCCTTACCATTTCCAATATAACAACTGTCGTAAATGCAATTGTCTGGGCTTTTACAACACTATCAAGATTCAACCTAAATAAAGTTAGTACAATAGCTGCCATTAATATTCCTGTAATAACAATGTGATAAATCATTGTCTTTGTTATGATATTTTCTCTTGGATTTCTTGGGGGTTTTTTCATTACATTTTCTGAGATAGGATCTATGCTTAATGCTAAAGCTGGAAGCCCATCTGTTACCAAGTTAATCCACAATAATTGCAATGCTGTTAATGGGATTACGATACTTGCATCATTTCCATGGAATGCTATTAACATTGCAACAAAGATTATTAATACTTCTCCAAAATTACTTGATAATAAATAATTAATAAATTTTTTAATATCATTATAAATAGATCTTCCTTCTTCTACAGCACTTACTATAGAATTAAAGTTATTATCTAAAATTATCATATCGGAAGCTTCTTTAGCAACATCTGTTCCAGAGCCTACAGCTATTCCGATGTGTGCTTTTTTCAATGCAGGAGCGTCATTTACTCCATCTCCAGTCATTGCAACAATATTATAATCATATAAAGCATTTAATATTCTAACTTTATCTTCAGGATTTACTCTTGCATAAATATCTGTATGTCTTGCCATATCTTTTAATTTCTCATCTGACATACTATCTATTTCTTCTCCTGTTAATACTCTACTCCCCAAACCAACTTGTTTTGCAATAGCCTGTGCAGTTAATTTATGATCCCCCGTTATCATTACTACCCTAATCCCAGCTTCTTCACATTTTCGAACAGCTTCTCGAACTTCTGGTTTTGGAGGATCAATCATTCCTGTTAATCCCAAGAAAATAAAATCTTTAGTTTTTTTTTCTGTAGCATAACCATATCCTATAACCCTTAATGCATCTGTTGCTAGCTTATCACTAACATCTATTATTTCCTGCTTCATTCTTGGAGTAAAATTAATTATTCTTCCATTGACATTAATATGAGAACATAAATCATAGATTTTTTCAGGAGCAAATTTCGAAAAAGTATATATTTTTTTATCAACCTTGTGAAAAGTTGTCATTGTCTTGTTTTTAGAAGTAAATGGAATTTCCCCAACTTTTTCATATTTTGTTCCTTTTGTTGCTGCATTTAATATTCCTAAATCAGTTGGATCTCCAATATCTGGAAGAACAGCTGTATTGCAATTAGCCATTATATCATGCATTAATTTTAAATTTCTGGAATCTTCTCCAGGATTTAGTAATTTACCATCAAGATAGAATTTAGTTATCTCCATCTTATTCTGCGTCATTGTTCCTGTTTTATCAGCACATATAATAGTTGTACTTCCTAGAGTTTCTACAGAAGATAATTTTCTAATTAGGACATTTCTCTTAACCATTCTTTTTGTTCCTAAAGCTAAAGCTATGGTTACTATTGCAGGGAGCCCTTCAGGAACAGCTGCTACTGCAAGACTAATTGCTATTAACATCATATCAGCTGGGTTTTGCTTGTCGATTAATCCTGTAATAAAAATAATAACTGTGATTGCAATTACTAATGTCCCAAGAGTTCTTCCAACTTTGTCTAATTTCTTTTGCAGAGGAGTTTGTTTATCTTCTTGATCTTGAATCAATGTTGCAATCTTTCCAACTTCAGTATTCATCCCTGTATTTGTTACTATTGCCTTTCCTCTTCCCTTTATAATAGTTGTACTAGAAAATAACATATTAATCCTTTCAGCAACTTGAGAATCTTTGTTAATAACCTTAATTTCTTTTTTTACAGGGAAACTTTCTCCAGTTAATATTGCTTCGTCAGCCTCTATCTCATAACATTCCAACAAATAACAGTCAGCTGGAACTTTAATTCCCTCTTCAATTATGATAATATCTCCTGGGACTAAATATTTAGCATCAATTAATTTTTTATCATTATTTCTTACAACTAAAATATTTTTGCTTTCTAACTTTTTTAAAGACTCAATTGCTTTTTCTGCTTTATACTCTTGAATAAATCCTAATAAAGTATTTAAAACTAAAATTGCAGCTATAACAGTTGCATCTAAATATTCTTTTGTTATCAAAGAAATAACAACAGCTGCTATTAAGATATAAACAACAAAACTTTTTAACTGGTTGGATAAGATCTTAAAGAATTTATTTTCTTTTTTTTCTTTTAACTCGTTTGTTCCATATTTAATTAATCTTAATCTTACTTCATCTTCTTTTAATCCTGATAAATTCGAATTTAATTCCTTTAGAACAGCCTCTTTTTCCAACTTATAAAAATCCATAACATTATTAGAAAAACTCAGTATATTAATATTTTGATTTTAGTAAGGTTTAAATATTAAATTTCTCGCGAGTTTATAAAGGGCCTGTAGCTTAGCCTGGTAGAGCACACGTCTTATATGACGATATCAGGTACATGATATTAAGCTAAGAACACGTGTGGTCAGCGGTTCAAATCCGCTCAGGCCCACCTAAGCTCCTGTAGTCTAGAGGCCAAGGATTCGGCCCTTTCGATTTAAGCTTTTAAAAAAAGCTTAAGCAAAAGAAGAAAGGCTGAGACCCGGGTTCGAATCCCGGCAGGAGCATGAATTTTATTATAAAACCAAAGATAATAAAAATTCTTAAAAAATACGGGGTCAAAAAAGCAAGTCTATTCGGAAGTTATGTTAGGGGTGAGCAAAGAAGAAATAGTGATATAGATATTTTAATAGAACCTCCAAAGGGAATGGGCCTTGAGTTTGTAGGGATGGCTTTAGACTTAGAAGAAGGATTAAAAAGAAAAGTTGATTTAGTAACCTACAAGGGAATTAATCCTCATTTAAAAAAATATATTTTAGAGGATGAAGTAAAGATAATATGACAAAACATGAAAATATTCCTTATATTGAAGACATACTGGCTGCAATTACAGATATTCAAGAATCTATTAAAGGGTTTTCGAAGGATAAATTTTTAAGTAATAAAGATAAGAAAGATGCTAATGTCAGAAGGTTAGAAATTATTGGGGGAGCCTCAAAAAATTTATCAAACGAGCTAAAGGAGGAACATAAAGAAATTGAATGGGATAAAATAATAGGAACAAGAAATAGAATAATTCATGCCTATTCAAATGTTGACATTGATATTCTCTGGGGCATAATAAAAAAAGACCTTCCTAAATTAAAGAAGCAAATAGAAAAAATAAAAGAAGAATTAAAGCTGAAAAATTAACCGCATTAAAACTCTAGTAAGAGCATTGCTATTTTATAATGAAAAATGATGAGATATTAGACACTGAAGGCATAGAGACTGAAGAAGAGGAAAAACCTAGTATCTTCAGGAAAGTTTTTATCATGATATTAGGAACATTCTTAATTTTATTATTAGTAACTTATTTCTCATTTAATCCTTTAATAGAAAATATATTTATTGGATTAGTGAAAAGTGATAAGATAGATAACAATATCGTAAATATAAATTCGACAAATAAATTAGTTTTTCAGAATAATACCTATAATGATTTATTAAATATCTTTGATGATAATATTGAAAGAGAATTTAAGGTTTGCCTGGTTGGAAATATAGAAGATGGAGATTATTATATTAACGGCATTTATACCCCAAAAACTTTCTCTCAGACAAGCAGCGAGGTAGTTTCTGAATTTTGCGACAAAGATACAATTGTTGATATGCACAGCCATCCTTTAAAGCATTGCCTGCCGAGTGAGCAGGATTTTGAAAGCTTTAAGCTATTTAAAAATATAAACAACAATGCAATAATGGGCGTTATGTGCGAAAAAGGAAGATTCAATTTTTATATCTAGAATTCTTCCTTCATATCCCGAAATATAGAAACAAATTTTTTAGTGGCTGATTTCAATTCTTTTTCTCCAGATTTTGTGATTTGGTATTTCTTTAATTTTCCGCTAGAATTAATTTCCTTAATCAATCTGTTTTTATTCAAATATTTCAGCACAGGATATACTGTTCCAGGGCTTGGTTTGCAACCTTTTCTTCTTGCTAATTCCTGCCTTATTTCTTCTCCAGAGATATTTTTCTTGCTAATCATCCTTAGCACTAAAAATGTCAGGAATCCCCTCATGTCGCAGTAAGATTTCATATTAAAATAATAAATTCCTTTGTTTATATACTTTTTGCTGAATATCGCATAACCGATAGATTTATATACTAGTATCGTATATCCGATATATAATTAAAAATTAAAATGCCAAAATTAAAAATCCAGATAATATTGGGAAGCACAAGAGAAGGAAGGCATGGTGAAAAAGTAGCTGATTGGATTAAGGATTTAACTGAAAAACGAACAGATTTTGAAGCTGAATTTATAGATTTAAGAGACTGGAATAT
>JBBSXG010000113.1:0-1827 GCA_038045885.1 Nanobdellota archaeon | reverse complement strand
CAGATTCTTTTGCTGCTTCTCGACCTTTTGCAGGATATCCACCACAGCCAAGACCTCGAGTCAATTCCTTTCCTATAAGGATTTTCTCGTCCGCCTTAGTTATGCTCAAGTGAAGCGCGTCAGTATTTATGCCGTAAATCGTCGCACCATTAATTCCTTTGTTAAACAACCACGTGATTGTATTGCATCCAGCACCGCCAGCACCAAAAACTTTGATGTTAGCTTTCCCGGCCCGCAGTTCATCAAAATTAATACTGTGCGTCGAGGCATTCTGAATTGCTTCTTTTGCAAAATCAAGAACCATTTTTTCTTTTTTTCATACCTCCTTTCAATAATTATGAAAAAAATGTTTTCGGAGTTTAAATAATTGTGTATCATTCAGAAACATATTTTAGTAACATAATAAGAGCAACATTTTCAAAATTATTTGAAATAAATTAGAAAAAATGATATAAAACTCAAGTAAGTTTAGAACTCCAAATTAAATTAAGTTTTTTAATAGTCAATTTTTTCTTAATTTGCTCCTGATAATAATTTAAAATCTCATTGTGATGATATTTTCTTAACTCTTCAAGTTTTTTATGTCCTTTAAGAATTTGTCGCACAACTACTTCTTTATCATCAGTTAACTCACCAATATCCACAAGAACAATATTTCCATCCAGTAAACCCATTTCAGAATAAAACTTAAATGTTATCTCATGCACACCATAACTCCATAAAATCAAAATAAAATCAATAACTTTATCCACAAGTTTTTTTGCTTCTTTTAACTTATTTGTAGATATTAATTCTTCAAATTCATCTGAAAGCATTTTTACCCTTCTCTGTTTTATTTTCCCACCTTTCAAAAATTCAGGAAAAGCAAACAGCTCCAGAGGCACTCGTCCAGACTTAACAATTTTTATTGAATTCTTCCAATCATTTTTTAATTTCCTAATTTTCTCTTCTATTCTAGCCACGTCATGTTGATAATGCGGAGTTATGTGAGCTCTAATTTCTTTTTCAGTCTTAGGAGTTTTAATAACATAATTATTAAAATATTTAATATTTGCCTGCCAACCACCATTGTTTAAAGATTTATTTGCCATGTTAGAATATTATATTGAATGTATATAAATTACTTCAAGCTCTTAATAACATCTGATTTTGTAATAACTCCAGCCAATTTTCCAGATTCTTTAACAATTAAAATAGGATAAAACTTCAAAAGTTGCACAATCATCTCAATTTTAGCATGCTTGTCAATAATCGGCGGACTATCGGCCATAATTTCAAAACATTTTTTATTATTAATTTTCCCAACATCTGCACCCAAAAGAGAATTATCGCTTACGAGCCCAATAACATTATCTTTCTCCACAACAACAACCTGCGATATTTCATTATTCATCATTAAATTTATCGCATACTTAACTAAATCATTTTTATTGACAGAAAAGATATTCTTAGACATAATTTCTCCAGCTTCTTTTTCATCATGTTTAGTTAAATGCATAATTTTATCTTCAATTTTTTTAACATAGGAATAAGTGGGATCCAATTTACCATTTTCAATCTTGGCAACCATTGACTGACTAATTCCCAACTCGTAAGCCATTTTATGTTGAGTCATATCTAACTGTTTTCTAATTTTTCGCAATTGAGTAATATCAAATGTCATAAAATCTAACAAAATACTAAGTTTATAATTATTCCTATAGGAATATTTTAATCATTAAATTATTTATACATTAAAAACCAAAAAGATTAATGACAAACAAAATCACCTTCTTCACATCAGAATCAGTCACCGAAGGCCACCCAGACAAAATCTGCGACCAAATC
>JBBSXG010000112.1:3403-9850 GCA_038045885.1 Nanobdellota archaeon | reverse complement strand
CTGCGGAAAGCCAGTAGCTCAGCTTTGGGCAATGTACAAGGAAAGAACTGAGAAAGGCGAAGATGCTAAAAAAGTATTAGATGATTTAGGATTAACAAGATATTGCTGCAGAGCATTATTCATGGGTCATGTTGATTTGTTACAAGATCTTGCTGAATTCAAAAAAGATTAGTTTTATATACAAATTCTTTTATTTTTTAAATTTATGAGAGATGATGCTTGGTTAAAAAATAGATTAAATGAAATTTGGGATTTAAGATTTATTGATATTCCAAGAGTAAATCAGATTAATATTAGATTTAAGGGAAAGTGGAAGACTAAATTTGGCCATATTAAACTAAAAGATAATGTTACAGAGATAGTTGTTAATTCTTTATTCAAAAATGAAGAAGTTCCGCAATATATAATCGATTTGACTGTAGCGCACGAATTAGTGCATTATTCTCACGGATTTCAAAGTCCATTAGAAAGAAAGTTTCAGTATCCTCATCAAGGAGGAATAGTAAATAAAGAACTCAAGAAAAGAGGATTTAGAGACGCTTTAACGATGGAGAAAAAAATATTCAGAAAAGAATGGCCCGAGATGTATAAAAAAATTAAGCTATCTCTTTAAAAATCTCATATATTTTCTGCAGTTAAAACAATAGTAAATAACGCGAGATTTATGTATTCTTACTCGAGAATTTTTTCCAGGAACTAAATAAAAATAACAATGCTTGCAATATCTTCTTTTTAACTCTCTAGGCATTCTCAAATTAACTTTCATTGCAGTTTTTCTCGCCAATTTAATATAGTTATTAGATAAAGAAGGGTTTTTATTAAAACTTGATTTAGCGTCATCAAATAACTTCCTAACTAGAATTAAAGCTTCTTTCCTTCTTTGCACTTTGCCTTTCTTCATAGATTAAGATTGTTTTAATAGAATTTAAATATTTCTAGAGACTAGTAACAACATAATAAGTCATAAATAAGCTAAATATTAAGCCTAAAAATGCAGGCACATTAAATTTCCCAATGTTAAAAGAAACTTTAAATCTTCTTTCAACAAATGGTTTTTTATATCTTAATACAATTAAACTTAGATTAACAAATGCGAATGTAATAAATAAGCTTAATGTTGACAATAATGCGACTAACTTTATATCACCAATAAAGACAAATATTAATGTTAATATCGTAATGAATAAGATGCTTAGCCAAGGAGTTTTTCTAACTTTATCAACTAATGCGAATATTTTTGGCAAGCCTTTTTCCTCAGCCATTCCGTAAGTCATTCTGGATGTTGTAACTAGAGTTATTAGCACAGTATTGCTTGTTGAAAATAAAGCTATTACCGCTAAAACTAAAAATGCTATTCCTCCAAAAGATTTTGCTGCGGCATCTGCTAACGGAGCACTTGAAGTGCTTAATGCATTCCATCCCAAAATAGAAACTGCGGATATTGAAACTAAAATATAAATTATTGAAGAGATTATTATAGATAAAATGATTGCCTTTGGCATTACATTTCTTGTATCTTTTGTTTCTTCTGCCAGTTTAATTATGTTGTCAAATCCTAAAAATGCAAAAAATATTAATGCTGTAGCCTGCAATACTCCATTAAAACCATTTGGCATTTCAAGATAATTAACAGTTCCTATATATTTAAAACCTAGAACAATTATTATTAATAATCCCAAAGTTTCTACTATTGTTGAAATAGTATTAAACCATGAACTTCCTTTTATTCCGTAATAATTAATGAAAGAAAGTACTAAAGTCACAATTAAAGCTGTTAGAATAAGAGGAGTCTTAAATATTGCAGAAAAATAACCTGCAAATCCTAAAGAGACAGTTGCTGCCGTGACAATTCCAGCAAATATAATTGTTATTCCAATAAAGAAAGCTATTTTTTTATTTAATCCATATTCAATGTAATCATATTCTCCAGCATCTTTTTTGAACATTGAGGATAATTCAGCATAGCTTAATCCTGTAAGCATTGCGATTACTGCTCCAATGATAAATGATAACCAGATAGCATTTCCAGCAATTCCAGAAGCGACACCGATTAAAGCATATATTCCAGCTCCAAGAATAACACCAATACCTGCTAAAGTCAATTGAAATAAACCAAGCTCTTTTTTTAATTTTTCAGGCATAATATTAATTAAGTTAATTTATTTATAAGGTTATTGTTAACAATAAATTCTATAATAAGAAAAGTTTTTAAACACTAACTTCGAGTAGTAAATTATGCAAAACAAAAATTTGGGAGTGGTTTTACTTGTACTATCTTTAATAATTATATTTTTATTATTTTTCTTTAAAGCACAATTTCAAGATACTTTTGGAATACATTCAACAGAAGCATGCCCTCATGATCCTGCAAAAGGAGAATTATGTCCTTATGAGAAATTAGTTGAGATATTACCTTATTTTTATGCAGGAATTAGTTTATTAATAATAACAGGATTAATAGGAGTCTATCTAATATTTTACATAGATGAAGAAAAACAAGTAATAAGAGAATACCAAGAGAAGATTAGTAAACGATTAGTTGATGCGCATAAAAAAGAATTAAAAGAAGACAAGTTTGAATTATTATTAAGTGCATTAGGTGAAGATGAAAAGAAAGTAATCAAAGCTGTAAAAGAACAAGATGGGATTACCCAAGCTACATTAAGAATTAGAACTGATTTAAGTAAAACTAAATTAAGCTTCATTTTGGGTGATTTGGAAAGAAAAAATCTAATAAAAAGAGTATTACAGGGTAAAACAAATCAAGTTTTCTTAAAAAGAGATATTTAAGCCTTTCTAAACAATAAGGAACATATTTTAGCCTTATTTTAACTAAATAAGCTAATTTTGTATGATCGTTTCAGAGGTAGAATATATCTACAAGCTAGTCTCTTAGATTATTAAATAAATAACTTTAGGAGGAAAAGAAAAAATGAATAAAGAAAATATCGCAATAGGATTATTAATTATTGGGGGTTTGTTAGTTATATTCAACCAATTTCAGATATCGGATACAAATGACTTGATATTACTTAATAGAGTAGGTTCAAATTCCCAAACAGGAATAAATTTAGCAACAGGGATTGCAACAGCTAGTGCATTAGATATTTTACCAAAAGGAATTCCAGATGTTTATGGAAAAGAACTTGGTATCAGTTATGATAATATTAATATAAATGATCAGAAAAAAGCGAATGATGTAATTGGGAAATTAAGTTTGCTTGAGAATTCGATTAATTTAGATAGTAATCAATTACAAAGATACATTCAAATCACAGGAAGTATAAGCTGTGAATATTGTTGCGGGGTTCAAGCTATAACATTTTCAGATGGAAGTCCTGCATGTGGATGTGCTCATTCAGGTGCAATGCGTGGATTAGCTAAATATCTGGTAACAGAACATCCAGAAATGAAAGATATGGATATTCTTAATGAATTAGGAAAATGGAAAACTTTGTTCTTTCCAGGTGCATTAAATGCTAAAGCTTCAATACTAAAAAGTCAAGGTATTGGACTCGATTATGTTAATTTAGCATCTAATAAGTATCGTGGAGTAGAGCAAGGAAATGTACAAGGAAGTACAGTAGGAGGCTGTTAAAATGGAAAAAAACACAATTATTGTAATTGCACTTAGCGTCCTTGTTTTAGGACTATTAGTGCAAGCTATACAAGTAAGTGGTCTAAAATCAGAGATTAGAGGAGGTACAACAACGGGCAATTCAATAGCAACAAGTACTAACTCTGGTGAAGAAACATATGAGCAGATGATGGCTAGAATGCATCCAGATCAAGTGCAAGCAACTGCAAATAATGTTCAGACTACACAGAATCAAGTTGTTGGAGGTTGCTAATGAGAATTAAAAAACTCTTAGCATTGCTTCCTTCTTTATTTTTTATACAGGGAGTTAGTGCTCATTGTCCTTTGTGTACAGGAGCTGTTATTGCAGGAGCTGTTGGAGCAAAATATTTGGGGTTAGATATTAGTATAGTTGGTATATTTGCAGGTGCTTTCGCAATTTCAACTGGTTTATGGATCTCAAGAAAACTAAAAACATATTTTAAATATCAAAGTGCATTAATTATAATTGCATCATTTTTATTAATCGTTTTTCCTAGTTTAGCGTTTGTTAAAGATGTTACATATGTTCCATTATTCTTATTTGGAAATCCTGGATCATTGTTCAATAAAGTTTATTTCATAAATAAATTATTAATTGGGAGTGTAATCGGAAGTTTAGCAAGCTTATTCGCGTATTATCTACATGCACATATCAAATTAAGATACGGCAAAGTCTTAATTCCATATCAAGGAGTCATATTAACAGTATTGATTTTAGTCTTATCAAGCATACCTGTTTATTTTATATTTAAATAAAATGGAAAAAGAAGTTCAAAGTTGGATTAAGAAACTGAAAAATAAAGAATTTGATTTAAGCAAGCAGGAAGATCTTAGCATAGCCTTAATGAATTTGATTAGCTTGGAAGAGCATTTTTATTTTTCTGCGATGAAGACAGAAAATAAAGTCTATCTTGATATGTTAAATTCAACTAGAACTTTAAGAAAAACTTTGCTTAAAAAAATAGTTAAAAATCCTAAGGGGGAAGAATGGTGCATAAGCAAACACTTGCTCGCTTCTAGCATGCGTCTAATTGAAGTTGGAACTAAAGAATTACAGGACAATGAAGAAGAAGCTAGTTTTTATTTTAAAGCTGCATTTGAATTATACTCATTATTTTTCGCAATTAATTCAAATATTATCGAGATTAAAGATATTAACACTAAAGAGCCAGGATTATTTAAAACTAAAATATCTGAAATAGTTAAAAAGATAGTTGATTGTTGTAAGGAGTGAAAATGGATTGTTGCAAACCTGTTAAAAATAACAAGAAAATTGAAGAGAAAAAAATTAATAAAGAAGTGATTAGATATCATAAAAAAGAAAAATATCTCAATTACTTTAGTAGTTTTACAGGTGCTTCGGGAGTATTTAGCTCATATCAAGTATGCCATTCAATATGTTTGGGAGTAATTGCATTATTAAGTTTAATCGGAATAACCTTGATAGGATTTCCATTTTTATTTTTGCAAAAATTAGCCTTGCCTTTATGGAGTATTGCATTAGTCTTATTTAGTATAAGTATAATTATATATTTAAAGCATAAACATATTTCAAAGAATTTATTAATATTTAATCTTGGAGCGATTATAGTTGGAATTCCATTTGAGAGTTTAGCTTTTTTAAGAAATTATTTTTTAGTTATAGGGTTTAGCATTATTATTTTTAGTTTATATTTAATTATTAAAAAGAAATTGGAGATTAAAAATGAAATTAAACAAAGAATGTGAGATTTGTCATATGGGGGTTACAAGCGATGCGAATAGTGAAAATTATTGTAAATTATGTGGCATGTTAATAGAAGAAAATCAGATTATAAAAAAAATAAAAGGAAGCATTAATTATTTTTGTTGTAAATTATGTATGAAAAAATATTTTGCTTTCAAATTTAATAAGTATGAAGGTTAAAAAAGATGAAACGTGAAGAAATTATAATATATGGAATCTTGATTATAGTTATAATAGCTTTAATATTTACAATAAGCAATTTTTTCAGCAAAGGTTATTCACAAGAAGAATATAACAGCTTTGTTTCAGCTGAAGGAGCTAATAAATGTGAAACACCTTCCGGATACACAGATCAAGAATGGAAAGATCACATGTCACACCATCCAGATAGGTATAAAGAATGTTTGGGTAGTTAATATGAAAGAATTAAGAGAAGTTATAAATAATTATTATAATGAAAGGAATGCGGAAAATTACGACAATAATATAAGATGGAGGACATATTTAAAGAATACTTATGATTTAGCTTTAAGATTAGATGAGCCAAGAAAAGGCGATATTATTTTAGATGTACCGATAGGAACTGGAGGGTTATCCTGTAAATTAGCAAACTTAATTGGTAATTCGGGTAGATTATATGGGGTTGATTTAAGCGGGGCAATGCTAAAAAAAGCAAAAGATAAATTAAAATATTATGATAATGTTCTTTTATTAGAAAATAGAATTGATAATACCCATTATAAACAAGGGAGTTTCAATAAAATATTTTGCTTAAATTCTTTGCATCATTTTAAAGATCCTGGAGATTTTATTGGAAAATGTTTTAATTTATTAAAAAGAAACGGATTGCTTATTGTAATTGATTTCGATAGGAGTTATATAAGCATGAGCTTAGCTGAAATAATCTTTAAATTTAATCAGACACATGCAAGATCTTATAGAAGAGAAGAAACAGAAGGCTTACTTGTTGAAAATGGATTTAAAATCAAAAAAGCAGTTTCTGAAAAACCAGGTTTATTTTGGGGTTATTATGGGATAGTTGGAGAAAAAATCTAATTGATTTTACAAACATTTTCTTTTGTTAAAACAAATATGCTAATCA
>JBBSXG010000112.1:0-3303 GCA_038045885.1 Nanobdellota archaeon | reverse complement strand
GTAAATAAAATGTTTAAATAAGGGTAATAGGCTATTTGATAATTAAAGAATAAATAAAAACCATTAAAGAAATAATAAACTAAATACGTTGAAAGCAATAAATAAAGAATAAGGGTTATTAAGAATATTTTAAAATAAGTTTTTCGTTTTAGTAACAATATAATTTTGTTAAGTCTCATATTAACTTACAACTATCTTCCCAAAACCCATTCCCATAGAGCAAGAAAATGAAAAGGTTCCTTTTTTATTTGGCGTAAAACTAATAACATTATCTTTGCTAGTTACAAATTTCCTAACTTTAAAATCAGGAATCACGATACTTTGCAAGCAACCTTTAACTTTATCAGTATCAACAATTATTTTAGCAGGAATGTTGTATTTCAAATTAATAATTGGTGGATAATAATTATAATCTTTAACAGTTAAATCAACAACTTGTTCCTCACCATTATTAACATTATTATCTTCAACAACATTAGCTGCACTGACATCATTTTCTACGAAGAAGTTTCTTGCAGCGACTAATAAAAAAGTCGCCATCAAAATTATTCCAATAATCCCGAGTAATTTTCCTATTTGCATTTTATCCAAATAAAAATGATCTTGGTCCGTAAACCATTAAAAATGTTAACATTAAAGTAATTATAAAGTTTACGGTTATGAAAGGCAAAAATTGAAATCCTTTATATTCAACATGAGGTTTCTTTTTAATCTCCTCTTCATAAATCATTACTATTAACCCTATTAAGATAATAAAGATGCTGAAGATTAAAAGAGGAACAAAATATTTTATATTATCATTTAAGGTCATAACAGACGTCATTCCACCCATTAAGCCCCCCATTAAACCAGCCATCATTCCTTCCATAACTCCCATTATGCCACAACAGTTACCAGCATAACCTCCAACTACCATTCCAAGAATAATTCCGGTCAAACTTCCTACAAACATTCCATTTGTAGCACCAACAATTAAACCAATACTAAAACCAGTGCTCATTCCGATGGTCATTCCGATCATCATTCCTGTTGTGCAAGAAAAAACATGCTTATATGCTTTAATATGCCAAAATGCCATGGCATTAATTACCATTGAAATAACCAAGAATATTAAATAATAACCATACTTGGAAA
Organism: Nanobdellota archaeon; assembly: GCA_038045885.1. Classification (GTDB taxonomy): domain Archaea; phylum Nanobdellota; class Nanobdellia; order SCGC-AAA011-G17; family GW2011-AR20; genus JBBSXG01. The sequence continues at coordinate 2,169 of JBBSXG010000112.1, read as the reverse complement.
AGAAATCAGGAATGTTCTTAAAAAAACCAAAATAAGCTATTGCTTCAACCAAAACGAGGATAATTAAGGTATAAAAACTAATTTTAACCATTGATCTTTCAACATTAAAAATTATCTTTTTTGAACTATGGTGTACATGTTCTGTTTCACAATTATCACACTCAGCTTCTTTATTAATCATGTCCATGTTTTATTCCTTTCTTATACGAGTCTGCGCAATGGCAGCAGCAAAATGCTAATTTTTTTCCGTTTATTATTTCATTGTATTTACTATTGTAAACTTCGCAACCGCAATGAGTACATTTCGTAATCTTCCTTTTTAAACTTTCTTGTAGTACTTCATTAAACCTTAATAAAGTTTCATTTACAAATTTATTACCATTAGCAGTAAGATGATATATTTTTTCTCTTCCTAACTGTCTTACATTAACATAGTAATTTTCTTTAAGTTCTTTTAAAAAAGGATAAACATTAGATGAGCTTATTTTTTTATCTAGCTTAGAACTTAGCTCTTTCATTAATTCATAACCATGTTTCTCGCTGTTATTTAACGAGATTAATGTGTGCAGCTTTACTAACGAGTCTACTTTAACCATAATCATGGTAAGATGGAAAGGTTTATATACTTTATCATTTTTGGATATATCAAGATTGGATATAAACTTAGGAGGACAAAATGGCTTACACTATGTGGGATATGATGTACGGGCTTGGATACTCGGGAATGTTATTTATGATAATATTCTGGGCAGCAATAATATGGCTGATAGTTTGGATAGTAAGAGAGGTAACAAAAGGCAAAGAGAGTGCAAGTGAATTATTAGAAAAAAGATACATTAAAGGCGATATAACAAAAAAGCAGTATCAAGATATGAAGAAAACTTTGAGGAGATAAAATGGAAAAAAACGTTGGTAACTTTGATAAACTGATAAGGCTTATTGGAGGAGTTATTTTAATTTATCTCTCTTTTGTTATAGAGGATATTTTACTAAGAACTTTGATTATGGCTTTAGCAATAATTGCAATAGTGGAAAGCTCTACAGGTTATTGTGGATTATATAAATTATTCAAAATAAACACTAATAGGAGGCATTAAAATGTTTTTTAGCAAACCAATAGATCCAATATGCGGAATGAAAGTAGGTAAAGATTCTGAACACAAGAGTAATTACAACGGAAAGATGTATTATTTCTGTGCTTCAAACTGCAAACAGACATTCGACAAGAATCCAGAAAAATATGCAAAATAAGATTGAATTAGACGTAAAAGGAATGCACTGTGCAAGCTGTGTAGTTAAAGTAGAGAAAGCTATCAAGAAAGTAAGTAATGTAAAAAATGCGAATGTTAATCTAGCAACTGAAAGAGCTTCTGTTGATTTCGAAGGTAATCTAGATTTAAAACAAGTTAGAAAAGAAGTTCAAAAAACAGGATATGATATCTATCTTCCTGAAAACAAACACAAAATGAATATGCCTGGGCATGATCATGCAGCAATGTTAAAAGAACGAGAGATTAATGACATAAAAAAGAAATTCATTTTATCTGCGATATTATCTGTAATAATATTAATAGGAACATATCAATATCCTCTTGGAATAACATTTATTTCAAGACAGAGCATGTTTATTATTTTATTGTTATTAACTATTCCAGTTCAATTTTATGCAGGATTGATATTCCATAAAAGAGCTTGGCAGGGATTAAAGCATTTTAGTTTTGACATGGATTCTTTAGTCTCTATAGGAACTTTCGCTGCTTTCATTTATTCTTTATTCGTAATATTATCTCCAGGATTATTTCAGGGAACAAATATAGAAGCTGATGTTTATTTTGATACTGCTGCTGTAATAATAACATTAATATTATTAGGAAGATACCTAGAAGCAAAAGCGAAATCAAGAACTTCTCAGGCCATTAAAAAATTAATTGGATTACAAGCCAAGACAGCTACTGTAATAAGAAACAATAAAGAAATTAAGATTCCAATAGAAGATGTCAAGATTAATGATATTTTATTAATTAAACCAGGAGAAAAAATTCCTACAGACGGAATTGTAATGTTTGGGTATTCTTCAATAGATGAAAGCATGATAACAGGAGAAAGCATTCCTGTTGAAAAAAATATTAAGGATATTGTAATTGGTGGAACAATAAACAAAAATGGAGT
>JBBSXG010000111.1:0-10092 GCA_038045885.1 Nanobdellota archaeon | reverse complement strand
TAGTGTAGCGGTCAAGCACTGCAGCCTTTGGAGCTGTAAACCCAAGTTCGAATCTTGGCGGGACTATTCTATTATTGCCAAATCTTTATTTAGAGAAAACCTTTCTGCCGCATAATTTATTACCTTTTCAAGAAGTTCTTCGTAACTAATGCCTTGTGATAAAGCTGCTTTTAACATATCCGATTCTTGTGCAATATAGCAATTTGCGTTTATTTCTATAACAAATATCTCATTTTTATCATTCATTCTTACATCAACAGACGCATATCCGGTACATTTTAATGCCTTATACGCTTTAATTGCAGTTGAAATTATCTTTTCTTTCTCGTTATCTTCTATTTTTGTTATATTTGAGTATGTATTCTTGAAGTCATTACTGTTTTTACTCCATTTTGCCTTGTAAGTTAATATTTTAGGTTTATTTTCAAATTCTTTACTATAGTCTATTTCCAAGACATTTAATGCCTCGGGATTATCATTTCCAATTATAGGAACATTGAACTCTCTTCCTTCAATATATTCTTCTGCCAAAACTTCTTTATTATACTTTAAAAATAATTGAGAAAGCTTTTTTCTTAATTCTTCTTCATTAAATACCACAGAATCTTCGTCTAATCCTATACTAGCATCTTCATTGTTTAATTTTAGTATTAAAGGGAATTTTAATTCTCCTAAATTTTCATTTTCATTCTTGAATAATCTTGAAGAAGGAGTTCTAATTCTATTTTCTTCAAAAATCTTTTTAGCAAAAAACTTATTCTGACAATTTTTAACAGTTTCATAACCACAACCAGTATAAGCTAATCTATTCTTTTCAAAACTCTTTATTAAATTTAATTCATCTTCAGGATTTGTGAAAGCATCGCATAAATTTACAACTAAAACGTCTTTTAAATCTGATAAATCTCCGTCGTAAAGTTTAGAAGAAACTTTATAAGGAAGGTTTTTTATACTTCTGATTATCTCAATGTCCTGCTGGTAAGGATAAAATATTTTGATTCCTTCATCTTCTTTTACAGTAGCTATGTTGTGTAACACAACTAAATTAAGATATTCTTTGGTCATTTCTGTTTAAATGTAGTATTGTTTTATTATTTAAATCTTTTTTATTTTAAGAAAAACTAATTTTCTTGCCCTTTTTTCCAATAAATTTTCCAGGAGGATCGTATCTTAATGTTTTAGACCAACCTTCTCCTAATATAGGATAAGGGGTAACATCCGTGCTCGGCCATACAAAATTTTTATATATTTCTCTTTCGATTAGTAACCCAAAAGAATTATATCTTTTAAGTTCATGATAAACCGGATATTTACCCCCATGTGGGATCTTCCAACCGTAAGAGTTATCTGGAGTAAAAGCAAACCTAGTTTCTACTAGTTTTACTACGAATCCGTTATGTGTTGCATTGTCCTCTAAATTGAATGATATTTCTTTTCTAAAAATAGTTTCATTCTGTTTATATCTTTCTCTAGCTAACTCAATTTGCTTTTTTGATAGTTTTCTTCCTGTTAAAACCTTTAATGCGTCATTTATTTTATCGATGAGTGTCATTTAATTTTCACCTAAATTTATTAAATTAAACTGGTATATAAACCTTTCTATTAGTAACTACTTAAAAGAAACAACTAAAATACACCTATCCATAATCTTTATATTACTCATCATATTAACAGATTTATGGCAAAAGAAAAGTCTATTGGAAAGATAAGCAGTTATTTCTCTAATATAGGGGTAGCTGCTATTGATTTAACTGGTAAATTAAAAGTTGGAGATATAATAAGAATCAAGGGGAATACAACAGATTTTACCCAAGAAGTTAGCTCAATGCAGATAGAACATAAACAAGTTAAAGAAGCAAATAAGGGTGATTCTGTTGGAATTAAAGTAGACGATAAAGTAAGGATTAATGATCTCGTTTACAAAGAATAACTTTATAAATCATTAATTTACAGGGTTTAAATAATTTAACTAATCAAAAATGGCACGTATGTATTCAGGTAAGAAGGGAAAAGCTGGAAGTAAAAAGCCGGTTAATAAACATAAACTAGCTTGGATTCGTTACTCAAATAAAGAAGTTGAACAGTTAATCACAAAATTAGCCAAACAAGGCAAGTCCAAGAGCGAAATTGGAATGATTTTAAGGGATACTTATGGAATTCCAAGCGTAAAAGATTTGCTAAACAAAAGGTTACATAAAATTCTAGAAGAAAATAAACTTGCACAAAAATTACCTGAAGATATGGTTGCATTAATAAAAAATGAAATTAACATCATAAAGCATTTTGATAAAAACAAGAGAGACATGCATGCAAAAAGAGGATTATTATTGACTGAAAGCAAAATTCACAGATTAGCTAAATACTACAAAAATAAAGGGGTATTGCCGAAAGACTGGAATTATGATAGAAAACAGGCTGCGATTCTTGTAAGTTAATATGCATGAGCTAATTGAAAAAGCTGTTCAAGAATTTAAAAAATTAGATAACAAACCAGTAAGAGTTATTAGTCATCTTGATTGTGATGGATTAACTGCCGCTTCTATTCTTGTCAAAATATTAAAGAGAGAGAATAGGAAATTTGTCTTAAGTATTTTTAAACAATTGAATGAAAAAAATATAAAAGAGATCAGTCTAGAAAATTATCAAACTTTTATTTTTACAGATTTGGGATCTGGTTATTTAAACTTGATTAATAAATACCTAAGTAATAAAAAAATCTTTATTTTTGATCATCATAAACTAGAAAATGAGAACAATTATGAGAATATAACCCAAGTTAATCCTCATCTTTCTAAATCTAAAGAAAATGTACAAAATTTATCCGGGGCAGGGATAACATATTTGTTTGGAAAAAATTTGAATGAAATAAATAAAGACCTGGCACATTTGGCTGTTATAGGAATTATTGGAGATATTCAAGAATTTACAAATTTAAATAAAGAAATTTTAGACGATGCTGTCTCGGAAGGAAAAATCTTAGTTAAATATGGATTAAAAATGTTTGGCTCACAAACTAGACCATTAAACAAAGTTTTGCAATATAGTACGGATATATTTATCCCCGGAGTTACTGGAAGTGAAGAAGGAACTTTTGAATTCTTAAATCAAAGCGGAATAAATTTTATTCAAGAAGGAAAAATAAAGAGAATAATTGATTTGGATGAAAATGATTTAAAGAAATTAACTACTTCCATTATCTTAAGAAGGATGGGAAGTGAAAAAAGCCCAGAAGAAATTTTTGGAAATGTATATCTCTTAAAAGACGAATTAGATGAGGGATTAAAAGATGCTCGTGAGTTTAGCACTTTATTGAATTGCTGTGGAAGATTGAACAAGCCGAGTATTGGGATTGGAGTTTGTCTAGACAATTTCTCATTAAGAGAAAAAGCTAATGAATTATTAAAACAGTATAAACTGGAAATAATTAACGGATTAAACTGGTTTTATAAAAATAAGGATAAACTTGTAAAAAAAGATAATTTTATCATAATTAATGCCGAGCAGGATATAAGGGACACCTTAATTGGAACTATAATGAGTATAATCTCAAGATCTAATGTCTATAAAGATGGAACTATTCTAATAGGAATGGCGCATACTCCTGATTTGTACATAAAGATCAGCATGCGCTCTTGTAATTCAAGTAATTATGATTTAGCAGAATTACTTAGAGAGATTGTCAACAATAAAGGAGAAGTCGGGGGGCACAAACAAGCTTGCGGTGCTTTAATCCCGCAGGAATATGAACAAGAATTCATTAATAATTCTATTGGAATATTAAATAGAAAGGTTTATTAATCATTTTTTAAGGAGGACTTCTATGGCTGAAACAGAAATCTTAAAGAAGAAAAAGAAAAAAAATTACTTGCTCTTAGCTAAGGAGTTTGAAAATTCAGAGATAGGAGAAACTATTGCTAGCGAAGATAATCTTGTCATGAATAGAACTATTGAAATAAGCTTATCACAAATTACTAATGACCCAAAAAGCCAAAACGTAAAAGTCAGATTTAAGGTTAAAGAAGTTAAAGACAATAAAGGATATGCTGATTTATCCAAATATTTTATGATTCCTACTTATATAAGGAGAGTAGTCAAGCCAGGCAAGGAAAAAATAGAAGATTCTTTTAAAATAATTACAAAAGATAATATTAAGGTGGTTATCAAAACTTTATTATTAACAAAGGCAAAAACACAAAATTCTATATTAAGCATGTTAAGACTAAGAACTAGAGAGTATTTTGGCGATTATGGCAAAAAGAATGACTATCATAAATTATTGAACGATGTTATTATGCATACCATACAACGTGATTTAAAACAGTTCTTGAATAAGGTTTATCCATTGAATGTCTGCGAAATAAGACACATGGAGAAATTATAACTTTTAATATATATTTTCTAGAGGTGGACATGAGGACAACCTTGCGCGTAAAATTTATAAATGATGGTTATATTTGTTTTACCGACGATGAAAAGGGTTAAATTTTATAAAAGTAAACAAAATTGGCTCCTAGAAAGAGCTATTGCAAAAGCGGGTTCTGAAAGAAAACTCGCCAAAATTATCAAATCTCCCTATCAAGTAATAAATCATTATAGAAGAGAACATTGGGTTTTGCCTATTAATAGATTAAATCTAATTCTAAAATTTTTAAATTTGTCTAGAAGGAAGATTAATAAATTTGTTATGAAAGAACTAGACGAAAATTGGGGAAGACATAAAGGTGGCATTGAACTTGCTCGTATTCAAAGAGAGCGTATGAGAGAATACAGAAAAATGCACCCGGAATATAGTCCAAATAAACCAGATTATAAAAAAAGATTAAGAGAAAAAGTTATAGAAATATTAGGCGGTCCGGTTTGTGTTAATTGCGGATGCACTAAAAAAGAGATTTTAGAAATTAATCATATTAAAGTAAAAGCGGAAGGCAAGAACTTAAAAAATATCAAAATTATCATTCCTTTTTTAGAGCTATAATAAATGAAAAGCTTAATAAAAGAGATTATAACATCTTGTGTCGTGTATGTAATGCAAAAGATTATGTTGAAAATAAGTTAGGGATTAAAGGTTATAAGGTCGAATTTACGCCGCTGTAGCTCAGACTGGATCTAAAAGGTTCGGGAGAAATGGCCAGAGCAGTTGTTTTGTAGGCTGAAACCAAAAGAACAACAGGTCGCCGGTTCAAATCCGGTCAGCGGCTCTTAATTTATCCCAACTTCTTCTAAATACCTTTTTGGAATCCTTTGCAGTTTAAATATTATTTCTAATAAAAAGTTTTTTTCGTCTCTTAATATCGCGGCGGATTCATATTTTTCTTTTAGATAAAAATCCTGTATTTTAGAATTAAATATGTTAATGAGGCTAAGAGTTTCATCAAGGCTATTGGTTACCAAAATATCAACTATCTCTTCCAATTTATCTAGAATCTCATCTTTTCGTTTATCTTTTGACCCTCCTCTTTTGATTAAGGAGTAATTTGCTGAATATATAATATTGTGCCTATTTATTAGTTCATTATGACCAAGTTTTTCTAATGGACTTTTACTTGCTTGGTAAATTTTCACATTTAGGTAAAAACTTATAACTATATAAACTTATTTTTTTACAATAAATATTAGATTACCCTTAACAAATCTTGATTCTAATATTTTAAAATTATTTTTTCTTAATAATCTTTTCAACTCAAAATAACTAAATAAATAGTAATAACGATGATAAATTTTATTTTTAATCTTCCATGGAATTAATGAATTTTTTCTTCTGAATAGAAATCTTAATTGCCATTTATTCCAGACTGTAATTAAAGCAGTTCCATCTTTTCTTAAAATCCTATAAAGTTCTTCTAATGCTTTCTTTCTTTTGTCTTTTGTCTTGGGATGATGCAAACTTGCTAACATTAACGCATAATCAAAAAAATTATCTTTAAATGGTAACCTTTCTAAATTTGATTTAAACAATTTTACTTTTGAATTATTCTTTTTAATTAAACTTTTTGCATTCTTTAACATCTCTTGAGAAAAATCTATACTATATTTGTCTAAGTTGCTAAAAGGAATTAAGTTTCTACAATTTCCGCAACCTAAGTCAACTATTTTTCCAGAATTGTTAATATACTTTTTTAAAAAATAATTAACCATTGGCTCTGGCTGATTTCTAAAGTTGTTCCATTGTTCTGCTATTTTATTCCAGATTTTTTCTTGGTTTTCCATAATGTGTTTAATTTAGTTGTTTTTATAAAGATTGATAATTTCTATAATTATATTCTATAAAATATACTTCCCAGTAATCTGGACACGTGGACAGCCTCGCTACAAAGCTTTATAAGTAAAATAAGCTTATTACCCATGTGAAAGGCTTATTTGAAGAAAAAGTTTATTGTAAATTACAAGAGCTTTATCCAACTTCAATTATAGAAGAGAACAAATCTGTTAATTTCGGTAACCTAAGATTAGAAATTGATTTTATAATAAACTTTAATAATAAACGTTACGCAATCGAATGTAAAAATTTAGTTAAAAAACAAATAAACAAATTGTCAAAGAGTATAGCACGTTTAATTTTAATAAAAAAATCTGGTTATTTTGACAAAGTTATTTTAATTACATCATTAGATTTAGCAAAATTTAGAACTAGAAAATACTTGAAAAATGGAATTACGCCCTTAATCATAGAGAATCTAGATAGTCTAGAGACTTATAAAAATCCTGTGCATGATGATAACTTTATTAATAAGGTTCTAAATAAACATAATTTAAGCGAAAGACAACTCGCTATTTTAATTGGTCTAAAATCTAAGAAGCAAATTTATGATTATAAGAAAAATGGAATCCCAAATAGACTTACTTATAAACTAAAAAACCTTTTTTTGGAAAAAAATTCTAGACAGCTTCATTTTAAATCATTTTTAAATTCTATAAAACCAAGAAAATTCTTTTATCGTTTAATAAGAGAAAACTTGAATTTATCTCAAAAAGAATTTGCAAAAGAACTTAATATCCCAACATGGACTTATGTTTCATTTGAAAAAGGTTTTGAAGATCAGAAATATCTTTATGATTTAATTGAGAAAAATATTAAAAATATTTGTTTGGGTTTTAATAAAAATTATGATAAGATAAAAAATAAAGCTTTGTTTCAGTTGAAACATATCCTTAAAATGATTGAAAAAGCAAGATGTATCCCAGAAATTATAGGATTTAATTTCCCTTCATCTTTAAGTCTTGGTAGAGATTATAAGTCAAATATTAAAAAATTCTTAGTAGATCGTTATCCAAATAGTTTGATAGTTAATAATGCGATTATTGCTAATAAAAATGTGTCTCAAAAATATGAAGTTGATTTCTTAGTTTATAATTTTAATAAACTAATCTTGGTTGAATGTAAAAAAAATATAAGTAATGAAGGACGTAACATCGGTAATTATATCTCAAGTATTATAGAAAGAAGAGAACTATTAAATTTTCCCGAATCCCTTTTAATATCAGATTCAAAACCGACAGAAAATGAGATGCAAAGATTTAATAATTCTGGGATTACATTCTTAAGCCAAGGGCCTATAGTCTAGCGGTTATGACGCATCCTTGAAAAGCTAAGATTCTTTGCTTTGGGAAAACGTGGATGAAGTCACCGGTTCGATCCCGGTTAGGCCCATTCTAGGATTCTAGAAACATTTATATATTAATTAGAATTTAGACTTTTGAAGCTTTTCTAGGGGTAAAAAGAAGTTAAAAAAGCCTTTAAAATGAAAAAGGGCTGATTTAATTGGTACCAAATAAAGAACAACTGCTGAAATTTATTAGAAGTAAAGAATTAGTTAATTTTAGTCTAATCGCAAAGCATTTTAATATACAAAACACAACTGTTTCTGACTTAATTAAAGATTTGGAAGATGAAAAATTAGTTGAGATAAATTCATTTAGTGGCAGTAAGTTTGTTCAGGTTAAAGACAATAAAATGAAAAAAAGAGGGCAAGTTACAACTTTTGTAATCGTTGGAATAATTCTCATAGCTGTGGTAGCTGGAGTTTTATTATTAAATGAATATGTACTAAAATCAGAATTTGAACGTGAACAAAGCCAAGCTCAAGTAACTAATGAATTTCTTCCAATAAAGACTTATTTTGATTCATGTATTGAATCAGTTGCTTTAGAAGGAGCAAATACTATCGGAATGCAGGGGGGATACTTAAATATCCCTGAAGATAAACTTCCGATAAATCCAGTAGCCCCTTTTTCAAATAAATTACAAGTTTTTGGAAATGATGCTTTAGAAGTTCCTTATTGGTTTTACGAGACAAGTAATGGATTACAAGTTAATCAAATCCCGAGTATAAATAATATGGAGCAGGACTTAGAAAATTATATTAATCAAAATGTAAATAATTGTTTGATTAATTTCACAGAATTCCAAGATTATGAAGTTCAAGGTTTTCAAGATATTAATACAGAAGTCACGATTCAAGATGATAAAATCTTAGTCAGGGTTTTAAGTGAATTAATTGTAAATTATAAAGAATTAACACAGGAGTTTGACAGATTTTTAATTACTTTAGATGTTCCTCTTGGTAGATTATATAATAAAGCAAACGAAATAATAGAAAAAGAGAATATTGAGAATTATTTTGAACAAAAGACTATAGACATGTTAGTGCTTTATGATCAAATTCCTTATTCTGAAATAAACTTAAATTGTAACCCAAGAATCTGGGCTACAGAAAATGTAAAAAATGACTTGAAACAAATAATAAAAACTAATATCGAAGTAATCAAGCCAGGAGCACCAAGAAAATATTTTGATTACAATCTAAATTCTGAAAATATGGATATTAATTTTAAATATGAAGATACATGGCCTTTTTATTTAGAAGTTGATGGTGGAGAACAGGTATTAAAAGAACAATCTGTTTACGGAGAAAGCAATCCTGCAGCTGTATTCTTAAGAACTTTATTTTGCTTAAATAATTATCATTTTGTTTATGATTTAAAATATCCTGTCTTGGTTAATTTGCATCAGGGAGATTATGATTTTCAGTTTGCAACTTTAGTTATTATAGATAATAACCAGCCGAGGAAGAATAAACTTGGAATTGATGCACCTCCTGAAGAGAATAACAGAATATGCGAAAGCGGAACAATAGAAACGACAATTAATGCCGTAGATCAGGAAACTAATGATTTTTTACGGGATGCAGATGTTAAATTTAGTTGTGTTGGAACATCTTGCAACTTAGGAAAAACAACTTCATCAGGATTTACAGATAAAGTTCCAGCTTGCTTAAACGCATTAATTACTGTAAGCAAGCAGGGATATAATGAAGCTAGAACAACTATAGATACTACTGAAAAAAATAATTTATTTGTTTACCTAAAACCAAAGTACAAAAAGAATTTGAATATTAAAGTTATTAGCTCAGGAGGAGAACGTGATCCTTTAGATACAGAGATTATTAGCTTTACTTTAACTAACTTAGATGATGAAACTCAAGTTGTGTTTAATCACGAAACTACAAAAGTTGAATTAAATGAAGGAGATTATGAAGTTCAGAGTTACATTATTAGGGAATATAGTTCTGGAATTAAGTTAGATAAACAAGAATTAGAATATTGTACTGAAGTATTAAAACCAGGATTGCTTGGAATAATGGGATTTACTGAAAACAAATGTGTTACTACAGAAATTCCCGAAACAACTTTAACACAAGTATTAGTCGGAGGAGCAAAATACCAGATTACATTGACTAAAGAGCAACTAAAAAATACGGACTCGATAACATTTTACACACAATTCAACAAAGTTCCTGATAATATACAGGAATTAAATTTACTTTACAATGAAATACAAACACAGACAAATGTTAAACAACCAATATTAAGATGAAAAAACAATTTATCGCAGCATTACTTGTATTTTTGATAGTTACAATGCCATTTGCTTACGGGCAAGTTACTGGAACAAGTGAAACTGGGATTAGTAAAGATTTAAGTAGAGAAGATTTTATTGGTGAAGATATCTTAATTAATGTTGCAGAATATCAGCCAAAAATTGTTCCTCAGCAAGCTTTTGAAACTGATGATTATTCAGGATACCCTGTTTAT
>JBBSXG010000110.1:669-1007 GCA_038045885.1 Nanobdellota archaeon | reverse complement strand
ATTGAAAAACCAACCTTATTAAGAGCAATAAATGAAGCAAAAATTTTATCACTTTTTCCTAAAATATCTAAAAGTAAATCTTCCCCACTCTCAACAATAAAAATATATAGAGAACTTGAATTATTTGCCAAATATTACAATATTAATAAAATAGCAGCAAGACATTTTTATAAATCTGTCAAGGAATGGAGAAAAAAATTAGAAGAAAATCCCAAAATTTTATTGACATCTATACAGCAAGACCTTGTTATAGGAAGCACATTAGGGGATGGATATATAAGACAGAGGCAAAAAAATTGTAATTTTAGGGTCGGCCATACAAAAAAACAAGAAAAATA
>JBBSXG010000110.1:0-659 GCA_038045885.1 Nanobdellota archaeon | reverse complement strand
GAACCAAGATGGAATAATAGAAAACTTAATGGCCATAATATCGAGACATTGGAGCTTGCTACTGCAACCCACTATGTTTTTAATTATTACAGAAAATTATTCTATAAAAATGGAAAGAAAATAATAACAAGAGACATTTTAAATTTATTAAATCCAAGAAGTTTAGCCATTTGGATATGTGATGATGGCAGTTATGATAACAGACAAGGGTATATTGTGTTGTGTACAAATTCTTTTACACTAGAAGAACATAAGATAATGCAAAAATATTTTAGGGAAGTTTGGGGATTAATTCCAACTATAGGCTTTAGGGATAAAAAATATTATTATCTAAGATTTAAACAAGAAGATTCTAAAAAATTAATAGAGATAATTAAGCCATTTATTCCAAAATTTATGAAGTATAAAATAGGAGAAAAAAATGACCAAAAGTTATGATTCAACAAGTATAAGGGTACTAGAAGGATTAGACGGAGTAAGGCAAACCCCATCTATGTACATAGGAGATGTATCTTCTAGGGGGCTCCATCATCTAGTCTATGAAGCAGTGGATAATGCAATAGATGAGGCATTAGCAGGCTTCTGTAAAAATATAATTGTAACATTAAATGAAGATGGCTCTGTAACAGTTGAAGATGACGGTAGAGGAATTCCAGTTG
>JBBSXG010000109.1:0-20401 GCA_038045885.1 Nanobdellota archaeon | reverse complement strand
GCAGAGATGTGTTGCAGAGGAGTAGAATCTTTATGTTCTAGCGAAAATAATTTATACAAGGCCCAACCTCTTCCTTATACTTCAAGAGATTTGAGTAATCTTAGATGTTTTAATTCCCCCACAGATAACCCTCCTGGAAGATGGGTATCAGATTTTAGCATAGATAAGAATAATATAGCGTTGGCTGATTTACCATCACATGTTAGCTTAAATATATTATCTACTGGAACCTGTGTTGATTATTCATTTAGTCTAACTACTTTAATAAGAAAATTAAATTACAAACAAAGTGAAATTTTAACAGTAGAAGCACCAAACCATGCTTATAATTTAGTTAGATTTCCTTTAGATAAAAGATATACTATCGTTGATACTACCGGGAATAATGATCCTGCAATTGTTTTTGGTTCAGTACCCTATGGTTATGCTTATTGTGAAAATATTAAAAATTGTTATAATGATAATGGATTTATACTATGTCCTAGTTTAAATGAAATTAATGGTTGTGAAAACGCAAAGCAGAATTTCTTACAAGAGACAAGATTTAAAGGAATAAGAATCTTAGATGACCTAAAAGAATTTGGAAATTTAATTATAGGAGAAATAAAAAAATGAAAATAATATTTTTATTATTATTGTTGCTAATCTTGCCGTTAGTTAATGCGCAGGAATTGCAAGTAATAAAAGAAGCAAGTAATTCCATAACACAAAATGAAATTTTAGAGGTTAAGATAATAGTCAATAATCTTTATTCAGAGCAAAGAATGATTGAGGTTAGGGAAGTTATTCCTCAAGGGGCAACTTTAATTGACCCAAGTATGCCAGATAATTATGAGTATAACAATGGAATTTTAACCGAAGTACTTAGTTGGCAAATAAATTTGAAACCAAAAGAAGTTATTTATATGACTTACTCTATAAAAACAGATGGACTGGGGGAATATGGATTACGACCAACGATTGTAACCGATAAAAAAGATAACAAGGTTTATTTGAGTAATGCTATACAATTTAGTGTTTATTGCTTTTCGAATAATATCTGTGAAATAAATGAGAATAATTTAAACTGCCCCTTTGACTGCAAGATTCAAAGTAATGACAATCTTTGCGATTATAAGTTAGATGATGTCTGTGATGAAGATTGCAAAGAAGATCCAGATTGTAAGTTTTATAGCAACCCCTTCTTCACTGTTTTGGTAATAATTTTACTAATTATCATAATATTATACCTCTTTTTAACCAAGAAAAAATAACTGAAGTTTTATAAATCTTTATTATCTAATTGATATTTATGGACGAATTATTAAAATATTATTCTAGGAAAGAGGTTCAAAAATCTATCTTAGCTATTTCAAAAAGTAGAGAGATTGCAGTTAAATTTGCTGACAAAGGTTACGGCAAGCGCCCGGATGTAATTGAATTTGAGAATGATGTTTATGAACTTGCTAAAAAAGGAGCTACGTCCTTCCATATTTCAGAAGAACTTTGGAGCAATCCATTATTAATTAAGACAGGAATGTCTAAAAAAGAGTTAGATAATCTTCGTATTGGTTGGGACTTGATATTGGATATCGATGGTTTAGATTTAGAATATTCTAAACTTGCTGCTTATTATATCGTAGAGGCCTTGAAATTTTATGACATTAAAACGATCTCTATTAAATTTTCTGGGAACAAAGGATTTCATATCGGAATTCCCTTCGAGACTTTTCCAGAGAAAACAAATCAGATTTATATTAAAAACTTATTTCCAGAGGGTCCAAGGGTCATTGCAGCTTATCTCAAAACTGTAATTAAAGAGCATCTAAACTCTGCCATCTTAGAAAAAGAATCTCTTAATGAAATAAATAAAAAACATAATCTGTCTAAAGAAAAGTTTGATGTTTTTAGTTTAGTAGATATAGATAGCATCTTAATATCTAGTAGACATTTGTTTAGATCACCATATAGCGTTAATGAGAAATCAGGATTAATCTCAGTTCCAGTTAAAACCAATAATATAATAAATTTTAATAGAGATTGTGCTAAAATACAAAATGTTGAATTTGGACTAAGATTTCTAGATAAAGATAATCTTTTAACAAAAGAGTCTTCTGAATTATTCGATAAGGCTTTATACTGGAATTTAAAGAATACCAAACCTGCGGAAGAAGCTAAGGGTAAAAACATTAGATCATATGTTCTTCCTAAAAATGCTGTTCCTGAAATGTTCTTTCCCCCCTGCATCAAGCATATTTCTCAGGGTGTTAGCGATGGTAAAAAAAGATCTTTATTCATCTTGATTAATTTTCTTAGAAATGTAGGATATTCTTATGGAGAAGCTGAGAATTATATAATGGAATGGAATAAAAAGAATCCAGAAAAATTAAGAGAGAACTATATAAAATCTCAATTAACTTGGCATCAAAGACAAAATAAAAATCCATTGCCTCCAAATTGTCCTAAACGAGAAAATAATTTAATTCTTCCTAATCAACAAAATTATTACACTGATTTAGGAATATGCAAGCCAGATGATTTTTGTAAATTAATTAAAAATCCTGCGAATTACGCAATAAAAAAACAAAAACTATTCGGTAAAAAACAATTATAATTTATTGATGTAACCTATTATTTTCATAAAATCTTTTTCATAATAATTCTTCTTATATTTTTTTACTAAATTGATTAACTCTCTCTTATCAATTTTTATTGTTCTATCCATTAATACCCATGAGAATTTATTTGATATTAAAAACTGACAAAACTGTGAAACATTTTTTGGTTTATCTGTTTTATAACATCTCTCAAAATCAATCATTACAATTTTCTTGCCTATGATTATATGTTTATATGGATTATGCAGCTCTAATTTGTTTATTTTTAATTTATCTAAAATTCTGCACTGTTTTAAAACATTTATTAAGACTTTTTTTATTTTAATTTTGCTGTTTTTCTTAGAATAGTTTATTATAAATTCACCTTTAACAAATTTATACCTAAAACAATCATTTTTATATGAAATTAATTTTGGTCCAATTTTATACTTGTTTAAAACCTTTAACCATCTTACCTCGTTATTAATGTGTACTTGTAAACCTTTTTTTATCGCTATTTCCTTAACTAAATATATCTTTCCACGCTTGCCCTTATCGAAATATTCCATTGTTTTCTTATGTTTAATTTATATAAAAAGTTTTATATATCTAATATTAAGTATTATATCTATGAAAAAGTGGTGGATTATAGCCTTACTATTTGTTATTCTAATAAGCTCAGTAAACGCCTTTTCTAAAGAGCAAGGATTAAAGTGGCTAAACAAAAGCATTGATTTTAGTAGTGCAAGTATTGAGGAATCTTCATTTTCTTTACTTGCCTTGTCCTCAAATAATTTAATGAATAAAAATTCCCCAGGTGCTGTAATTTTTCAACAAAGAAAAGACTTGGATGATGATTGTTTTCCTCGAGATAATTGTAATGTAAAAGATACAGCTTTAGCGGCTCTAGCTGATAAAACACTTGGTGTAGATAATTTAGAATTATTAGACTGGTTAGAATCGACAATAACAAAAGCTAACGTTGAAGATTGGTATATTCAAATTCATACAACAGAAACAGGTAAATGCACTATAGTTTTTGATGAAGATCAGACTAAGATCGTAGAAGTTGACGGATTAAATAAATTAAAGATAGAAGGACAAAGTGGAGAGTATAACTGGATTAATTTGGGTTTATTGGGGGCAAATTTAGATAATCATATAGAAAAAGTAATTGTAGACTGTACTAAACCAACAGAGTCGAGAATTGATGATCCTTCTATGGTCATTTCATTATTAAGAATAAGTAACAATGAATTTTATTTATATCAACAAAATACAGGCAGAACAGTAGAGTTAGAAGTAAATAATGCATGCTATCCAAGTTCATTAAACGGAGATTGTAACAAAGATGCTTCTTTATACGCTGCTTGGGTTTTGAAAAAATTAAATAAAGATATAACTGTTTTGCCTTATTTAGAAAAAAATGCAGCTAATAATCGTGATTATGCTTTACTTTTAGCCATAAGTGGTAATGAGAGGTATGCTCAATTGCTTATTGATTCGCAAAGCACTAGTGGATATTGGGATAATCAAGATATAATTACCACATCTTTTGCTGTTAATGCATTAAAATCATTTTCTTCATATAATGATGAAATAAAAAAAGCAGAAGATTGGTTAAAATTGAAACAGGTTACTAGCAATGTTGAGAATAATGGATCTTATGGAAATATATTAAACACAGCTTCTGCTTTATATTTAGTATTCACTCAAGGAACAAGTGTAAGCACTGATGATGGAGGAGGTTTTGAAGGAGAATTTTGTGGAAATGATATTGTTGAAGGAACAGAACAATGTGATGGTTCTTCTGATTCTTTATGTCCTGATCAATGTAGTTTAAGTTGTAGCTGTGATACTCAAACTTGTTTCAGCGATTTTGATTGTGATAATTCAAGCCAGGTTTGTGATCAGGGAAGTTGTATACTAAAATGTACCTCTGATCAAGATTGTCCAAATCCTTCAGACCAACAATGTATTACTTCTACAGGTAAATGTGAACTAAGAGAAACAGAATGTGACAATGATGGTTTTTGTGATTTCGGTGAAACCTCTTTAAATTGTTCTAGTGATTGTAGTTCTTTTGAATGCAGTTCAGATTCTCAGTGTTCCTCTGGAGAAATATGTAATCTAAATAATAACCAATGTGAACAAAAAACATTATTGGAATGTAATTCTGATTCTGAATGCAGCGAAGGAGAAACTTGTAATCTAGAAACTAACCAATGTGAAGAAAAGAAAGGACTTGGAACATTATTCTGGGCTAGCTTAGTTATTATTGTAGCTATCTTAGCTGTTGGAGGTTATTTGGCTTACTCAAAATTCATGAAAAAATCAAAAACAGATAACAAACCTAATTTCTTTGGTAGTGAAAAAATAAGCCCGATTAAACCAAAAATAAATTATTCTGGAACTCGAAGCACCCCTTCTAGAAAAGGCAGAACAGATGAACTTTTAGAAAAAGAATTAGACAAATCTATTAAAGAAGCTGAGAGACTATTAAAGAAATAATTGGTGAAATGAAAAAAACTTTACTACTAATAATAACTTTATCTATCTTGCTAATCAATCTTGTAAATGCTCAAAGTGAGGGGAATCTAAATGTTCTAAGAGAAAATTATTATTTTGGAGAAACAATACAATCTAATTTATTTGTTAATATAACTACAGTTGATAAGATTACCCAAGAAAAATTATTCTTAATAAATCAAAATAATCAAGAAATTCCAACTTCAATGTTCTTAGAAAAGATATCCAATTCCTATTATTTTATCTATTTTAATTTACCAGAACTTTTTCCTGGATTTTATAGATTAGAATTAAGAAATGTTCGCTATATTGACGAAACAGATGGGATCCTAAAAGAATTAACACTTCAAGACCAATTTAGTATTTCAAATAACACAAATATTTCTGTGTCAATAAATCCTGGAATAATTATCAAGAATAGTCTGTTGGAAATAACAAATAACGCTTTTCCAATAAATATTACCATTGAAGCTCCCCCATATACTAATTTATCTAAATCTTACAAATTAATTGTCCCATTAAAATTAAATGTAAGAATTAGCGATGAGGATTATAATATAAAATTATTTTATGAAGATGTTTATTATAATATCCAAGTAATTAATCTAAATAAAAATTTAATCGAGAATACTACAGAAGTTCAACCAACCCCCCCAATAAATTCTATACTCTTTTCAAATTCAACTCTTGGAAATTATTTTCCAAAAGAAATAATCCTAGATAAAAAATCATCAATTTATAATCCATTTTACATTAAGAACACATGGAACTATACTTTAGATAATATCACAATAAAAGTTAGCGGGATTTTAGCTGAAGTTTTGGTCTTGGATAAAAATAATTTTGAGTCTATTGATAATGGTGAAACAATAAAAATTATAGCCTCCATAAATCAAAATAAAAATCCAAGATTAGATAATTATCTAGGATCAATAACAGTTACTTCTCTCCAAAATACCGTTTCATATTTAAGTCTTGGAATAAGATTTGCTTCTCCAGAACCAAATTTAACTAAGAATGAGACAATTATTCAAAATATTACAAAGAAAAATGAAACGATAAACCAAATTCCTCCAAAAAATGATAAAAAAAGCTCCTTAGGAATTGTAACAATTATCCTAGCGATTCTTCTAATTTTATTTTTAATCTATTTGATTGCTAAAAAGAAATTTATAAGAACAGAAAGTTTTGAAGAACATTTTTATAAGTTTAAGCGTTAGGTTTTTCAACTTTTTTTTTCATAATCTGATTCTGTGCTACAAGATTTTTAACAACCATATCATAATCGTGTAATTTAGATAACAGATCATTGAATAAATTACTAAATTCATTGTCCTTTAAATTAAATTCTTTTGGTTCTAAAATTTCTATAGAACTTGGTAAAAATTCAAAACAGAACCCAATTAATTTATCCATTTTTTCAAAATCAATCTCTATTTCACAAAAAGTACTCCAAAATCCTTCCATTTTATCTTTTAACGCAACTGCTTCATATACCTTAAAATCTTTAACACTAAAATCTTTTTTTAAATTCTCAACTACCTTAACCATAGTTTCTTCTATATGCTCCTTCGGAAAACCAGCTATTTCTATGATCGCTCTAGCCTTTATCATAATTAAAACCCTTTAACTATATTTATAAACCTTTTCTAAAAACTAAAAATACTATAACAATTATTAACGTTGTTATAAATATAAAATAAACACTATTCTTTGCCTTTATATCGCTAGATTCGTAAACAACTTTTGGGTTTAATCTAGCTAAATCCTGATTTTCTTGAATGCTTGAATCTTCATGATTACTATCATCATTTCCGCTTAATGTGTTAGCTTCGTTTGTTCCAACTTTTTCAGTTATGATATTGCACATCTTTCTATTTATATCAAAGACTTTAATCTTCTTCTCATCATTTTCTTCTAAACCAGTTACTTTTATTTTATACTCTCCTTCTTTATATTTTCCATTACAGTTTGGATAAATTTGTGCAGGAACGGTAATTGTATAATTTATATATTTTCCAAAAATATTAAAATTAACTATTTCGCTAATTCTATAATCCTCATTTTCGATAACTAAATTTATAGCATTTTTACGCGTGTCTGCTTTGTAAATGTTCAATTTAATTTCAATTAAATCTCCAAATTTGACATTCTCGTCATAGTCAACTATTTCTACAAAAGAATTTTCATTGACTCTACCTAAAGAATTGTCCTCTAAAGGGGTAGGGTTTGTATTTATCCATTCATTATCGATTTTGGAATAAGAAAACCCTTCTCTAGTTGAACTATAACTAACTTTATCGATTAAAATATTACTATAGTAAAATTTTATCTCATCTTCGTCATTATTTAAGAACCCCTCAAAGCCGTTTGCATAAAGAACAGAATAACCTTCTCCTTCGATTAGAGTATCAATCATATGTGTATCATCGAAATTAATCCTATGTCCGAATTTGTCTTCTAAATAAAATCTTGACAAATCAAGATTCTCATCCCCCTTATTATAAATTTCAATAAATTCTCCATTAGGCATATTAGCATTATCATTTCCAGCAGGATCCGCTAAAAATTCATTAATTTTAAGATCACTAAAATCTAAATCAATTAATTCATTCTCTCTTCCAGGAGTTCCACTAATTACTTCACTTTCAACCCAATTTTCTTTATCGTTAGAAAATCCATTAAAACTTACTCTTTCCAAAGATCTGCCGTTATTATCCCCCCCAAAATCGGAATTATAATAAAATAAATCTATTACCTCTCTTTCATTATTACGAAAAATTATAAAATCTTGATCGTTATTTAAACCATTTCCAATTGTATTTCCAATAATATATACAGAAGCGTCTATGTTATTATAATCAAAACCATCTTCAACTATTAACGAATAACTAGAATTTGTTTCTTTTATCCTGGTTAAAGTGTCAATGCCTCCAGATAAATCTTCTATGCTATAATTTTCAAAGTTGCTAATTTCGTTAGAGTATATTTCTATAAACTCTTTATTATTATCCTCTGACTCCGGATTATACATAATCTCATTTATTAAAGTTAAGGCATTTACATTTATAGCTAGAACTAAAAATATTATGATAATTAACAATTTCTTCATGAAAGCAATAAATCTAACAAAAACAATTATAAAACTATTGTTTATTCACCACTTTCCGATGTATCATAATCTATAAAAGATATAATAAAATTATATTTATCATGAAAGCGCAGATTGCCACAGAATACCTATTTGTTCTAGGGATAATCCTTGTTATTTTGATTCCTATTTTATATTACGCCACTTCAGAATCAACTAATGCTATTAATTTAAATGACGCCCAAGATACCGCACAAACTTTAGCGAAGACTGCGGATTATGTTTATTCTCTAGGTCCAGGAACAAGTAATAAAATAATAGTAAACATGCCTCCCGGAATTAAAAATGTAACAATTTCTGGAAAGGAGATCACATTAAAAACTTCCAAATATGGTGATGTGATTGGTGTCTCAAAAGCTAATCTAACTGGGAATATATCCTCATTTCAAGGAATTCATGAAGTAATTGTAAAATGTCTTGATACGGGAATAGTTTCGATTACACAATAAAAACATGAAAAGATCTCAAGTAGGAATAGAAACTGTAACCTTGATAGGATTACTTATTATCATTTTTGTAATCGTAAGTATATTCGCTTCTGATAAAAGTACAGAGATAAAAAAAACTACAAATTACTTGGAAAGAAAAAATGAATGTTTAAGAATCGCAAATTTAATATCTTCTGTTTATAATTCTGGGAATGGTGCGAGTATTGGGACAAACACAGACTTTTTAATTACGTTATACAATCATAGTTATGTTGGGATCAAGGATGTTGTAAATGTAACAGAGTCAAAAACTAATATAGCTGTATTAGTATCCGAGGCAGGAGAAAGCACTCAAAATTTCTACGATATTGTAAATGCAAAATTATTTCCAACATGGTATAAAAATTGTTTTAGTGATATAGGTGCTTCAGGATGCCAATTTTCTGGAACAGATGTTAATTATAATTTAATTCCTTTAAACTTAAGCGATTTAGTTTGTAATGATTTAAGTTCTTATACCGTTGTTTATTTGGAAGATTCTCATATTCAATCTACTTTAACTTGTCCAGTTACTAATCTAACTTATTTACAAACTCTTAAAAACTGGGTAAATAATAGCCATACTTTAATTTTGGCAGAACATACAATGTGCAGAGAACAGACTTTTGGGAGTTATTCATCAACTTCTTATAGATGTAACCCTGCTGGAAGCAATTCAGATGCGTGGACGATGTTCGGGCATATATTACATCAAAGAGGAGGAAGTTATGGGAACGAGGTTACTATAACAGCTATACCTGATCCAACATTTTTCTCAGGTTTAAATCAAAATGATCAGTTTGATTTTGAAGAAAGTTCTTATATAGAAAGAATTGCTGGAATGAAAAAAGAGTCTGAAAGTTTTAGCTTATCGGGTGGATTTGGAAGTTCAACAAGCTGTGTCTGCAGTTCTCCATCAGGAAGTTATTGTATTCGGCATACGGGTTCGGTATCAACACCAGCGAATGCTACTTGGATTTCTAATTTAACTGGGACATATAATTTTAAAATAAGATACTGTGGAGAAAATGACGGAAATGATAATTGGACAGTTTATTTGAATAATCAAGTTGTCGATAATTGGCGTACTTCTGGAGGCGAGCCTAGTTGGCAATTTAGATCTATTTCAGATGTTTCTTTAGATGATAATGATGTAATCAAATTAAGTTGTAAAAGGGGGAATAGTAATAGTTATTGTCGTTCGGATTATGCGCAATTTATATCAAACTCAGAACCAGAATTTAATATTGTTGGAGAATATTATGCGGGCACAAATCCAGCAATTTCATATTGGAATTATGGGGGGGGATTTGTCTTCTACTTTGGGGATTTTCAGGTAATTCAAAGTCAACAAAGTCTCTACTCAAATATCATTGCAGATTTAATCGAAAATACATACATCTTATATTTGACCCCTGGTGAAAATGAAGAATTATGTTTTCCAACAGCATACATAAAATCAATAGGAGAATTTTCTGGGGATATCAGGATAAAAAATTCTAACAATTACATTGTAATAGAAAATGCATAAAAAATCACAATTTGCAACAACAGATTTTTACATAGCCTCTATTATATTTTTAATCTTAATAGTCTCCCTAACAATAAATCTTTATACTTTTCCAAAAAAACTAGATGAGGGACAAAACAAAAATGAAATGTTAATAACAGCTTATCAATTCTCAGACTCGTTAGTTAAAAATACCGGAAACCCAAGTTTATGGGAGGAAAATGCTACTTTAATAAAAGTTATTGGGTTAGTAGATTTTGATAGGGTCTTATATCCTCCTAAAGTAAATAAATTTATTAATTTTAGTTATGATTTTACTAAAGACTTCACAAAGCCATACGAATTTTATCTTAGGTTGCTATACTATAATGGTACTGAAGATTTGAATTATGGAATGCAATTTAACGGCAGCACTTCAATAACAATAAGGAGGCATATAATTTATAATGATGAAAAACAAATTCTTGAAATTACAATTTGGAAATAAAGCAATCATATTTACGATAGATGTTTTAGTCGGATTAATTATAGCTATCTCATTTTTGACCGTATCCTATTTATATTTAACAAAATCGACGAATGATCTTCCAAATTTATCTGTTTTAAGAACAGGGGATGACATCTTTTCTGTTATGGACTATGACAATGATTTGCAGACTTTAGATAGCAGTCATATTCAAGATACTACTTATGATTTGCTTCCAGATCATTATGATATTTATGTTAATATAACCTCGAGTGATGGAAAGATTATCAATTTTGGGGGCAATATTCCAGATGACAGGTTTGTTGCTAGCGGTAAAAGATATTCTGTAAAAATAAATCAAAATACAACTACTTACTTAACTTCAAGATATTGGATGTGGCTAAAATGAAAAAAGGAATATTCTTTACAATTATTATTGTAATGCTTGTTTCTATACTATTAAGTTTATCAATATTAAATTACAAAAATTACGAGCGTAATAAAGAAAGATTATCAGAAATAGGATCTTTGGATAGGTTGACTACTATTACAACTTCTATCTCAAATGGATTTAAAGAATTATTTGAAGCTTATTCTGGAATTAATGCTGTCTCTTATGGGGATAATATTGTTTTCGAAGAAACTTTGGTAAATTCCCAGTCTAATACTTTTAAATCAAAATTAGATTCTTATGAAAGTTACCTTGAATCTCAAGATAGTTCTATTTCAATTGATTTAACTGAATTTAAATCAACTTTGCCTTTAACCATAATGCCCCATAATATAACTTACAAGCATAACTCATACGGAGGAAGTCAAATTATTGTGATACCATCACAATTAAATTTCAAAAAATATCATCTAAGCATAGAACCCGGGTTTAATATAACGTCATGTATTTGGAATTATACGGTGGGAAGCCTTTCCTTTGAACTAGAAACTGGAAATTCGGGATGTGACAATTTAGTTTCTTTAGATTACACCGTAAATAATATTATTAACATTAATAATGGGGGGATGTTGATAAATGTTAACAACAGCCTGCGTATAACTAATAGTCTAGCAAATTCAGACATAAAAGTAAATATTACTTTGAACAAGATGTCTAACGACAATCCGATAGTAGTTTCACAGGTTGATGTTATGCATATAAATTATCCCTTATTAAACATATCAAGAAATTCATGGTTTAGAATAATTTAAATACCTAATATTTTTTAATAATAAAAGATGAAAAAAAAAGGTGATGTTAAGGATATCAAGAAAAAGATTTCTCTCAAATTAGATAATAATAAACCTGTTAAAATTAAAGTTAAAAAACAGGTAAAAATGATTCACAAAAAACATAAAACTAAACCCCATGAAAACATCCCAAAAAATATTCCTGCAGAGCGCAAGGTAATAATAAAAACTGATTTTGATATCTTGGTAAATTATGTAAATGCGCGTGAAGTTGTAAAATTATCAGAAGTTGCTAGGATGTTTAAAATAAATATAAAAAAAGCTGAAGAATGGGCAAAGATTCTTGAGTCTCATAATCTTTTAGAACTTCACTACCCAACTTTCGGAGAACCGGAACTAAAAAAATGGAAAAAGTAATTGAAGAATATAAATTAAGTGTAGATGATGTTACCGCTAAAGTTCAAATAATCAAACCTGATTATAAAAGTCCTCTATATAAGCTAGTAAAAAGCGAAATAGCAGCTCCAACAATAGCTTTGCTTGATGAAGTTAAAAATAAATTAATTGAAAGAATAAAACTAAGTTCTGAAGAAATTTTAGATCAGAAGATAATTGAAAAATTAAAAGATAGATTTAGAAGTGAAGCTTCTATAATACTTAAAGAATATTTAAATGATTTATCTGAGGGCACTAAGACTTATCTTATCGGAACTTTAATTCATGATAGTCTCGGTCTCGGGAATATGGAGTTTTTATTACACGATCAATTAATAGAAGAAATTGTTGTCAGCTCTGCTAAAGAACCTGTCAGAGTTTATCATAAGAAACATGGCTGGCTTGAAACGAATATTGTAATGCAGAGTGAAGATCAAATATTAAATTATTCTAATGTTATTGCAAGACGTATTGGAAGACAAATAACAAATCTAAATCCATTATTAGATGCTCACTTGTTAACTGGGGACAGAGTTAATGCAGTACTTTATCCAATTGCTACAAAAGGAAATACGATTACGTTAAGGAAATTCAGTACAGACCCTATTACAGTTACAGATATGATAAAAAGTAACATTAGTAGCTCTGAAGTTTTTTCATTGATATGGCTGGCTTTAGAATATGAAATGAACATGCTAATAAGCGGTGGAACAGCTTCTGGTAAATGTGTAATTGGTAATACTCCAATATATCTTACAGATGGAAAAATTGTCGATATCGGAGATCTTGTAGAAAGTAAATTTAGAAACGAAGATATTCAAAAAAATGATGCTTGGGAATATGTTAATGGAGACGGAACCGAAATTTTGTCATTAAATCTAGACAGTTTAAAAATTTCAAAAAATAAAATAGATAAATTCTGGAGGCATAAGGCCCCAAAAAAGTTATTTAGACTCATTATGAGATCAGGGAGAGAAGTAACTTCAACAGGTGAACATCCATTTTTTACCTTGGAAAATGGTTGTTTAACAAAAATAAAAGCCGAAAACATTAAATTTAAAGACAGAATAGCCGTGCCTAATAAGCTGCCTTTAAAACTTAACCGGAGAGATATTAATCTGATTTCTTACTTAGAAAATGAAAATGATATTTATATAGAAAATGTGAAAAAAGATGTTAAGATAATCTTCGATAAATTAAAGAAAAAATATAGCTTAACTCTTGAGCTATTAGCCAAAAAATTAGGCTACAAAAAATTCACCTTTAGAAGCTGGGCTAGAGATAACAGCGTCCCAGCATGCGATTTTTTTAGATTGTGTAATCTTGCTAAATATAAAACAAACGAAGAGTTTTTATTAAAAAGCAGAACGGGAAAATTAGATAAAAACTCAATTAAAATTCCGAAAGTATGCCCTGATTTATTTAGATTCATGGCTCTTTTAATTGGAGACGGCCACTTAACTAAAAACTATCTTGAGTTGCATAATTCTAATCTGGAAATTTTAAACGAATTTTTAGAATTAGGAAAAAAATTATTCAATGCTAATGGAAAAATAAGATATCCAAAAAATAGGGTTACAAAGGCTTTAATAAATTGCAAAGTTTTGAGTACGCTATCGAATAAAGCTTTTGCTATACCTTATGGAAATAAGGCTAGGAAAGTTATAGTTCCAAAAACATTGTTAATGCAAGATAATGAATGTGTTTCTGCTTTTATATCTGGAATCATGGATTGTGAAAGCTATATCGGCAAAAGTACTATAGAAATATCTTCAATGAGCAGACAAATGCTCAAAGAATTATCTTCTTTGTTTTTAAGGTTGGAAATAACCTCGACTTTATCCAGAAAAAAATCTTCTTTGTTTGTTTATGGTTTAGATAACTTCATTAAAATAAAGAAATTCGTTCCTCTTAGGAATTTAGATAAAGCAAACAGTCTAGACAGTCTTCTTTCATACAGTCAGAAATCCCATAATATCAACACAATTCCGAATTTAAAAGGTAATCTAGAAAAACTAAGAATTGCTGTTAATCTTGATAGAAAAGATTTTGCTGAAAAAATAGGGGTTAGCCAGAGATTAATCGGAATGTGGGAAAACGGCTCTAGAAACCCGACGCTTTCTACCATTGGAAAAGTATTGGAGTTTACAGAAGATTCCACTTTAAGAGAAATTTATGAATCTGATATCTTCTGGGATGAAGTGATTGAAGTTAAAATTTTAAATGAGCATAATGAAAAATATGTTTATGACCTTACTGTTTTAAATGATCATAATTTTATAGCTGGAGAGATACCTCTATTTACAAATAATACCACTTTTTTGAATGTTTGCATGCCGTTTATTCCAACAAATCACAGAATAATCTCAATAGAAGATACTAGAGAGTTATATTTGCCAAAAGAGTTATACTGGACTCCTCTTGTTACAAGGCCACCAAACCCAGAAGGAGAAGGTCAAGTAACCATGTTGGATTTGTTAGTTAACTCATTAAGAATGCGTCCGGACCGTATTATTTTGGGAGAAATGAGGAGAAAAGCAGAAGCAGAGGTTTTATTTGAGGCAATGCATACGGGACACAGCGTTTATGCAACTGTCCATGCAGATAGTTCAAACGAGACAATAAAAAGACTTGTTAATCCTCCAATAGAAGTCCCTGAAAATTTATTAGAACAAGTTCATCTTAATGTAGTTATGTTTAGAGATAGAAAACGCGGAATAAGAAGAACCTACCAAGTAAGTGAATTTGTATTTGAAGGAGCAGAGACCTCAATAAAACCAAATTTGCTTTATAGATGGAATCCAGCTAATGATAAAATTGTGAAACATATGAGAAGCTTAAAATTAATTGAGCAATTAACAAGAAACACTGGATCTAGCCAGACAGAAATTGATAAGGATTTGGCAATGAGGAAAAAAATTTTAGAATGGATGGTTAAAAGAAATCTTAGAAGTATAAGAGAAGTAGGGAGTGTAATGAAAAATTATTATTTAGACAAAGACTATGTTGTTAAAATAGTTGATAAAAATTCAGATCCAAAAAGCTTGATAGAAAATGACTAAAGTACCCTTTTCAATTCTACCGGACAAAGTACTAGAAAGATTTTCTGTGTTTTTTATGGGTATCGCCGAAAAAATAGGCAATAATTTTAAGACAATTGAAAAATCAATCAAAGAAGCTGAATTAAAAATAGATTTAGAAGATTACATCGCAAAATGCTTGGCAAATTTAGTCGCAGCATTTTTGGCTCTATCCATTCCTTTGACATTATTATTTTTAAATTCTCAAAACAAATTACTCGGGTTATATATTGCATTAGTAGTATGTTTTTTTATTTTAGTTAATCAGGTAAACTTTCCAAGGCTTAAAGCGAACAAAAGAATAAAATCTATTGATAGAAATTTGTTACCAACTTTAAGAACTATCTTAATCCAAATTAATTCTGGAGTTCCTTTATTCGACGTCTTTGTTAACATAGCAAAAAATGATTATGGTGAAATCTCTAAAGTGTTTGATAAGATGGTTAAAAAAATTAATTCAGGCAAGCCACAAGTTGAAGCTCTTGAAGAAATAGCTGAAAATAATTCTTCAATATATTTTAGAAAATCTATATGGCAGTTAATTAACGGGATGAAAGCAGGAAGTAATCTTAGTAATGTTATAAAAAATATTATAGACTCTTTATCAAAAGAACAAATAATACAAATAGAGAATTATGGATCTCAGTTAAATCCTTTAGCTATGTTTTACATGCTTGTAGTTATTATTGTTCCTTCTCTTGGTGTTACTTTTATAACTGTAATGTCATCTTTTTTAGGAACGGGGGTTGATACCAAATATGTTCTAATCGGATTATTCATTTTCGTATTCATATTCCAAATAATTTTCCTTGGGATGATAAAAACAAAGAGGCCTAGTTTATTAGAGGAATAAAATGTACAGACTAATCTTAAATTTAATTCCAAAAAGCCTTGTAGCCCATTTTAAACAGTTATTCATATATGGAAATATAAAAAAAGATCCTGAAAGAACAATTGTTTTTATGCTAACAGAAACTATAATTTTTTCGTTATTATTAGCCTTTGGGGTAAATCTGCTTTATAATTTTAGTTTCATCATAATCTTGTTTGCTTCATTAATTGTTTTCGGATTTATAATGTATTTTTCAATTGTAATGAAAGTTGATAAAAAAACCCAAGTCATTGAAGATTATTTGCCAGATGTTTTGCAATTAATGTCTAGTAACCTAAGATCTGGGTTAACTTTAGATCGCGCTTTATTTTTATCAACAAGAGAAGAATTTGGTGTCTTAAAAGATGAAATTAATTTAGTCGGAAAACAGATAACTGCCGGAAAAAGTATTAGTGAGGCTTTATGGGACATGACTAAAAGGGTCAGAAGCAAAACTTTTGAAAAATCTGTTTTATTAATAATTTCGGGATTAAAATCCGGAGGGGAGTTAGCTTCTTTAATAGAGGAAACTGCTTCCGACTTAGTGCAGAAAAAGATAGTAGATAAAAAAGTAAGAACAAACGTAAATTTATATGTTATTTTTATATTCATTGCTATAGGTTTTGGTGCCCCCTTATTATTTGGGATATCTTCTTATTTGATAGGGATATTAACAAATATTTTTAGCAAAGTAGACATTCCAGATACCTCAGAAATAGAGTTACCTTTTCAAATATCCTCTACAGTAAATTTAAAACCTGAATTTGTTATGCAATTTTCATTGTTGTTCTTAATTGTTACTGTAATCCTGGGATCTCTTGTCTTGGGATTAATAACAAAAGGAAAAGAAAAATATGGGATAAGGTACATTATCCCTTTATTGATTAGTTCCATAGGGTTATTCTTCTTTGTTAGGATAATTATCAATAACCTATTGGGGGGAATTTTAAATATTGCTTAATAAACATAAAGTTTTTATACCGGAATGAGACTTTAATGGAGATGGTGGCCCAAAAAACTAATAGAGTTAAGGTTTATATTCCTGGTTTGGACCCAATAATTGGGGGAGGTTTTAAAAATAATAGCATAAACCTTATTGTTGGTGGGGCAGGCTCTGGTAAGACAATATTTGCAGTCCAATTCTTATATAACAGGATTGTGAAAAATAATGACGCTGTTCTTTACATTACTTTTGAGGAAAAAAAGAAAGAACTTTATGAAAATATGCTTGTTCTTGGATGGGATTTAGAAAAATTAGAGAAAAAAGGAAAATTTATTTTTTTAGAATATTCTCCTGAACAAGTTAAAAAAATGTTGGTAGAGGGTGGAGGTCTTATAGAAAATATTATTACAAAATCAAAAATTAAATGTTTAGTTATTGATTCAATTACATCATTCACATTATTATATAAAGATGAATTATCAAAAAAAGAGGCTGCTTTGTCCTTATTTGAATTAATAAGAAACTGGAATTGCACGGCATTATTGACAGAAGAAATTACAGATTTTGAAAGAGATGAAAAAGGGGGGTTACAATTTGAAGTTGACTCAATAATCTTATTATATCATGGCAAGGAAAAAGGTATTAGAAAAAGAGCCATTGAAATCTTAAAACAACGTGGAACAACCCATACAGGTAAAACAATGCAAATGGAAGTTACTAGTAAAGGTTTGGTTGTTAATCCTAATAAAATAGTTACTTTTAAAGAGAACTCTTAATTAAATCATTAAAATTTAATCCTTTTTCTTTTAAAACATCAAAAGAAGCTATTAAACTACCATTTTTAGTTTTCTCAAGTTTGTTTGGTTGTATAAAATACCATCCTAAATTATTAAATCTTAATCCTATCCAAGCTTCAGCGCCGAATTTTTGACTGAATTCAACCAGCTCATCTATTTGTTGTTTTTCTAAATATTTTGCCTTTGATTTTAAGGACTTACATTCTATTGCTAAATATCTCTTGCCATTCCCAACCAATAAATCTGGACTTGGCAAAGGTGTTGAGCCAGAACCCGGGGTTCTACAACCACCCCAGAGCCCAGTATCGTAGAACATTTTCAAAAGTTCTCTCTCTGCCCGACTTCCCTTACTTTTGCTCAAAAATATCACCTTTCTTCCAATTTATTGCTAATAGAGTATCTCCCCTCTTAATGCCAAAGTATTTACCTGCTTCTTTCCATGTAATAAATCGTTTTCTAACCTTATTAAAAAATTCTTCCCTAAAACCATCCCTTAATTTTATGTATATAAAATTAGTGTTTAAGTCCCATAAATGTATCTCTTTTTTTATCATCTTCGACGATAAATAAGTCTTTTAGTATATAATCTTTGTGGCAAACTGATTATATTTTAATTGTTATTTTATAATAGTAACAAATAGAAAGCTTTATATACTAATTAATTTCTCTATTTTTAGAATTAAAATGAAAACAAAATTAATAAAAACAGAAGGAAGAGTATTAATTCCAGGTAATTTTAGATTTATTGAGGCATTTTTTTTAGATAAAAGAAATAAAGAGCTAATGAATGAAGCAGATAGATTAGCTAAATCTGATTTTGAGAATCATCCTGCTTTGAGCGTTATTAAATATAATCCAAAAAATCAAACATTTGAAGGTTCGAATGTTTATTCAGTTGTTTTATTAAATATGTTGTTAAGAGGAGATCACTATAAAACAGCAGCTTCTCAAGATTTAGAATATGTAATGTGGGCTAATGATCCTAGATTTAATGCTTCACATTTAAAAGGGCATTATGAAGATATCGGAATTGCTTTAAGAAGTGATCAAGAACCAAATGGTTATCACGCTAAAGATTTAATTACTCAATTACAAGAAAAATTAGGATCAGAATTTAAATTGCCCTATAAATTAGATTTAAGCAATTTAGAACTAAGGTTAGACCAAAATTCACCTAATAAGCTAGCATTTAATATATTAGATCCTAGTAAAGCATTTTATGCACCAATCTTAAATGAAAAAACTGGTAAATTTGAAGATTCAGACCCAGGTTTATTGCAAACTGGATTACCTGGTAAATTAGGTGAAGGCACTAAGACATTTTATACAGAGAAAAATGGTCTTCACAGGTTGTACCTCGGCAGGAGCTTGGATCTCGGTTCCGGCTGGTACGATCTGGACTTCTCGGGTTCCGGTGGTAGGGTAGTTGTTGTCGGCGAAGCCGACGCGCAAAAACTTAAGCAATATGTTAATAGTGTTTATAATAAACAAGTGAAAGAATTTGATTTAAATAGACAAAAGGCTTTATCTTTCCTAAATGGAAAGAAATAAAAATACTTTTTACTTCATATTAATTCCTGGCCACGTAAAAAATGAGCCGGGCTACAAGTCTATTAGTAGTGCGTTAATATATAACGCCATGAAATTCAACCACAACATTAAGTACTTTCATTAGGAAATATGAAGTGGTGGTGATTATTTGATTAATAGGCTATTATACTTTGGTCTTCACAGGTTGAACCTCAACAGGAACTTGAATCTCAATTCCAACTGGAACAATCTGGACAACTCGAAATTTATTAAAATAAACGAGTTTTCCAATGGTAGAATAGCCCGGCGATTGGCTAGGATATTATGGATGATACTAAAACCCTTTATGAAGAAATTTGTTCTTACGAAAATCTATTTTTAGCGTATAAAAAAGCGAGAAAAGGCAAATCTAAAAAACAATATGTTATCAAATTTGAAAGTAATTTAGAAGACAATTTATCTAGACTACAAAAAGAATTAAAGGATTTAACTTATATCCCTAAGCCATTAAAAACATTCATCATTCGAGATCCAAAATTAAGAAAAATCTCAAAGTCTGAATTTGTAGATAGAATTGTTCATCATGCTTTGTGCAATATAATTGAACCGATTTTTGATAAAACCTTTATTTTAGATTCTTATGCAAATAGAAAGAATAAAGGAAATTCTGGAGCTTTATTAAGATTAGACAAATTAGTTAGAAAAATAACAAGAAATTTTAACAGAAAATGCTATTATTTAAA
Source organism: Nanobdellota archaeon (assembly GCA_038045885.1). GTDB lineage: Archaea > Nanobdellota > Nanobdellia > SCGC-AAA011-G17 > GW2011-AR20 > JBBSXG01. The sequence continues at coordinate 121 of JBBSXG010000109.1, read as the reverse complement.
ATGTGACATTAAGCATTACTTTGAAACTATAAACAGAGAAATTTTAAGAAATTTAATAGAAAAAAAGATTAAAGATAAAAATGTTTTATTGTTAATTGACGGAATTCTTAACAATGTTGGT
>JBBSXG010000108.1:0-1053 GCA_038045885.1 Nanobdellota archaeon | reverse complement strand
AGAGTAACATAAAATTAAAAAATGCCAAATAAAGCTTATATTAAAGGTCGTCAAAAGGAATATAAAATTAAAAAAGAATATGAGAAACAAGGAATGATTTGCATTCGTTCAGCAGGCAGCCATTCCTTTGCGGATTTAGTTTGCATCCTGCCAACAGAAAAAAAGATTTACTTCATCCAGTCAAAACCCAACGACTTCAGCAAAAAGAATTTAGAAAGATTATACAAAGAAAACGAATGGTTAAATGATGAGTTTGTTTGTAAATATAAGGTAGAATGAAAGATAAATACACTTTTGATGGGCAAGACAGATTAGTCAGAAAAGCAAATAAAGGGGAAATTAGAGATACAAGTTTATTAGCATATAACGAGCTTAAAGAATCTGGAAAGCTTGGAAATCAAGAAGCTGTAGTTTATAACTGCATTTTAACTAATCCAAACATTACAGACAAAGAAATCAGCATTAAGACTAAAATAAATATAAATGCAGTAACTGGAAGAAGAAACGGATTAGTTAAAAAAAACTTAGTCAAAGACAACGGAAAAAGAAGATGCTCAATTACAGGAAAATTAGCTTATCAATGGAGGGTATAATGAAAATATACAAGATTTGGCAAAATGTTAATAATGATTTTGATACTTATGATAGTGCTATTGTATGTGCTGAAAATGAGGAAGAAGCAAAGAAAATTTGTCCAAATAAGTATTACCAATTTGTAGATGGTATATGTATTTGGAAACCATTAGATAACCCAGAACAAGAAAATAAGAATGATATTTGTTCCAGTTGGGCAACTAATATTAAAGATGTTATGGTTGAATATATTGGAGAAACAAAACAAGGATTACGAAAGGGTGTTATTTGTGCATCTTTTAATGCAGGATAAATTGAATAAATACAAATTATTAAAATGGAAGAATGAACAATTAGTTAAAGAGCAAATAAGGCAAGATACATGGTGCACGAATCATATAAACTGCTTTAAATGCTCATTGAATACGAAAATAGTATCCCATAATTTTAAAAAGCTTCCAGAATCAGATGCTCATATTC
>JBBSXG010000107.1:0-13808 GCA_038045885.1 Nanobdellota archaeon | reverse complement strand
AATCTTTCTAAAATGGATACAAGGGGAACAAAAAATTTCAAAATATTCAAATCATCTGTTAAAACTATGCAAATTTCACTAAAAACTTTGTAATAAAGTTTAGAAAAGACTGTCAAAAAACCGACGCTGATGGGCCGGTAGCTCAGCTTGGTAGAGCACTTGCCTTTTAAGCAAGTGGTCGTGGGTTCAAAACAATGTGAAAGTCCCATCCGGCCCGCTCATACTGCAAAATGGAACAAGAAATCAAAATTGACAAACACCTTTACGTGCCAAAACACGTAAAATTAAGTGAAGAGGATACTGAAGAACTTCTTAAGAAATTAAACATAACAAAAAAACAGCTACCAAGAATATTAAAAGAAGATCCTGCAATTGCAAACCTCGACGTAAAAAAAGGTGAAGTCATAAAAATAATTAGAAACAGCCCAACAACAGGCGAGGCTGATTTTTACAGGGTGGCAATATGAATCCTTCAAGACAATTAATAAAAAATTATTTCGAAAAACATTCTTTAGTAGAAAGTAATATCGAGAGTTACAATAATTTTATAGAGAAAGGTGTACAAGAAATTGTCAATGAAACACAAGAAATAATCCCAACAATCATTCCTGTAGAAGTAAAAGATTTTAAGATAAAACTAGGAAAAATAGAAGTAGAAAAACCACAGTTAATAGAAGCAGACGGAAGTAAACGCGATATTTCACCTAATGAAGCCAGATTAAGAAAATTAACTTATTCTGCTCCGGTTTATTTGAATATTTCAGCTTATGTTGATGGTGTTGAACGTGAACAGTTTAAAGCATTAATTGGAAAAATTCCAGTAATGGTAAAATCAAAATATTGTAATTTACACGGGTTAAATAAAGAAAACTTAATACAAAAAGGCGAAGATCCTGAAGATTTAGGAGGATATTTTATATTAAACGGAAATGAAAGAGTTTTAATTGTTGTTGAAGATTTAGTATCAAACAGATTATTCATAGAAAAAAATGCTACGGGGCCAAGCAGGCATACAGGAAAAGTTTATTCTGAAAGATCTGCATACAGAATTCCTCATATAATAGAACAAATGAAAGATGGAATTATTTATTTAACATTTACAAGATTTAAAAGAGTTTCGATAATTGCGGTGATAAAAGCTCTTGGATTAGCAAAAGACCAGGACATTGTAAATGCAATCTCAGAAGATAAACAATATGATGATATTTTTATTAATTTATATGAGACTCTAGATTTAAAGACACAAAATCAAGCTCTAGAATTTTTATCAAAGAAGATAGGACTTACACAAAATAATGATGAAAAATCAGAAGAAATAACAGATTTAATTGACAAATATTTATTGCCTCATCTAGGAATAACTTCGCAAGATAGATTGTCTAAAGCATATAATTTGTGTAAATACATTAAAAGATTATTAATGGTTGCAAGAGATAATTTAAGTGTTGTTGATAAAGACCATTACATGAATAAGAGATTAAAATTATCAGGAGATTTACTCGAAGATTTATTTAGGGTTAATTTAAGGGCATTAGTTCAAGATATGTTGTATAACTTCCAGAGATTAGTCAAGAGAGGAAAATTCCAGAGCATTAGAATAATTATTAGAGATCAATTATTAACTTCAAGAATTAAGAGTGCAATGGCTACAGGTTCATGGGTTGGTGGAAGAAAAGGTGTTTCACAGAATATTGACAGAACAAATTTCTTAGCAACGATATCTCATTTACAAAGAGTTGTTTCATTATTATCAACATCACAGGAAAATTTTGACGCACGTTCATTACATCCTACACAATACGGAAGATTATGTCCTATAGAGACCCCGGAAGGAACTCCAATAGGATTAAGAAAGAATTTAGCAATGTTGTCAAAAATTTCACAGGATGAAATGTCAGATGATAAAATTAAGAAATTATTAGAAAGTTCAGGGTTGGAAACAAAATGGTAGACGTTTATCTAAATGATAAGTACATTGGACAGACTAAGGACCATGAAGAGTTTATTAAAAATATTAAGGAAAAGAGAAGACTGGGAAAATTACCATTGACCTTAAATTTAAGATATGATGATGAGTATAATGAAATTTATTTAGAAAGCGGACCAGGAAGAGCTCGTAGACCATTAATAGTTGTTGATAACGGGAAATCATTGCTTACAAAAGAACATATTGACAAATTAACAAATAATGAAATTACATGGGATCAATTAATTAAATTAGGAATACTGGAATATTTGGACGCATCTGAAGAAGAAAACGCCTTCGTTGCAATGTATGAGCAAGATTTAACTGAAAAGCATACTCATCTTGAAATAGATCCAACAACAATGCTTGGACTAGTAACATCGATTATTCCTTATTCAAATTATGGAGGATCCTCAAGATTAATAAGAGGAAGCAAGATTCAGAAACAATCATTGGGATTATACGCAAGTAATTTACATATTAGAATGGACACAGATGTAAGCTTTTTACATTATCCTCAAAAACCAGTCGTAAAAACATACATGCATGATTTGCTTAATTACAAAAAACATCCTTCCGGACAAAATATTGTTATTGCGCTGATGAGTTTTGAAGGATATAACATGCAGGACGCAATTGTAATGAATAAAGGAAGTATCCAAAGAGGATTAGCAAGATCAACTTATTTTAGACCCTATGAAGCTGAAGAATTGCGTTATTCAGGCGGATTAGTAGATGAAGTCTGTATTCCTGATAAAGAAGTCAAAGGGTACAAATCAGAAAAAGATTATAGACTATTAGAAAAAGATGGAATTGTTTATACTGGGGCTGTTATAAATGCAGAAGATGTTATCATTGGAAAAACAAGCCCCCCAAGATTCTTGTCAAGTTTAGAAGAGTTTAGTGTAACAGCATCGACAAGAAGAGAAAGTTCTACCTCAATAAATCACGGTGAAACTGGGATTGTTGATTTAATTACTTTAAGTGAAAACGAAGAAGGAAATAAAGTAGTGCAAGTAAAAGTAAGAGAACAAAGAATTCCTGAAATAGGAGACAAGTTTGCTTCTCGTCATGGACAGAAAGGAGTAATAGGAATGATTGTTCCTCATGAAAACATGCCTTTCACATCATCTGGAATTACTCCTGATATTATATTTAGCCCGCATGGTATCCCAAGCAGAATGACAATAAGCCATGTTATAGAAACATTAGCTGGAAAAGTTGGAGCATTATCTGGGCAATATATAGACGGAACAACTTTTGATGCTATGTCTGAAAAAGAATTAAGATTAATATTGCTAGAATTGGGATTTAGAGAAGACGGAACAGAAACAATGTATAATGGAATGACTGGAGAGGAATTTAAGGCTAAAATTTATGTTGGAGATATGTATTATTTGAAATTAAAACACATGGTTGCTAATAAATTACACTCACGTGCTTCAGGCAGAATCCAGTTGCTGACAAGACAGCCAATAGAAGGAAGAGCACAGGGTGGAGGACTAAGAGTAGGAGAAATGGAAAAAGATTGTTTAGTAGCTCATGGTGCATCATTATTATTAAAAGAAAGATTTGACTCAGATAAAACAGTTGTTCATGTTTGTGAAAGCTGCGGATTAACTGCAATTCATGATTCAAGTAAGGGAAGAGATTTTTGTACCAAATGCGGAAGCAATGTTGAAATTACTCAAATAGAAATGAGTTACGCATTTAATCTATTATTAAACGAATTAAGATCAATGTGTATATATCCAAAGATGGAGTTAGAGAGCAAATATTAACATGAGAGAAGAATACATTTACAAGAGAATCCAAAAAATAGTCTTTGGAATAATGTCTCCTAAATTAATCAAGAAGATGGCTTCTACAAAAATAGTGACTGCTGAATTATACGATAAAGAAGGTTATCCTGTAGACGGAGGATTAATGGATATTCATTTAGGAGTCATAGATCCTGGATTAAGATGTAAAACATGTTCTGGAAAATTAAAAGAATGTCCTGGACATTTTGGATATGTTGAATTAGCTCGTCCAGTAATAAATGTAATATATATCAAGAAAATATTAGTATTATTAAAAGCAACCTGCAGAGAATGTGGGCATATCCTTGCATTGCCGAAAGATATCCATGATAAAAACCTTAGAGGATTATCTTTAGTAAAATATTTGATTACGGTAAAAACATGTCCTCATTGTAATGCTAAACAAATTCCTGTAAAATTAGAAAAACCAACAACTTTCGTGGAAGGAGAAAAGAGAGTTACTCCTATAGAAATTGTAGCAAGATTTGAGAAAATGACAGATGATGAAGTTGAGTTATTAGGAATAAACCCAAAATATGCGCGTCCGGAGTGGATGGTGTTAACAGTTCTTCCAGTTCCTCCAGTAACAACACGTCCAAGTATTACTTTAGAAACAGGAGAAAGAAGTGAAGATGATCTTACACATAAATTAGGAGACATAGTTAGAATAAATCAAAGATTATTTGAGAATATAAATGCCGGAGCTCCTGAAGTTATTGTTGAAGATTTATGGGATTTATTACAATACCATATTACAACTTATTTTGATAATGAAACAACACAAGTTCCTCCTGCACGTCATAGATCTGGACAGCAGCTGAAAACACTAGCTGAAAGAATTAAAAGCAAGGAAGGAAGATTTAGGCATAATTTAGTTGGAAAAAGAGTTAACTTTGCAGCTCGTACAGTAGTTTCGCCAGATCCAAGAATAGAATTTAATGAAGTAGGAGTTCCATATATTATTGCTATTGATTTAACAGTACCTGAAAAAGTTACTGATTGGAACATTAGTTGGGTTAAAAGATTTGTTGAAAATGGTTCAACTGTTTATCCTGGTGCAAATTATATAATTACAGATGAAGGAAAGAAGAAAAAGATTACAGAAGATAGTAAAAAACAAATTCTAGAAGAAATAAAAACAGGATATGTAGTTGAAAGACATTTAATAGATGGGGATATTTGTATATTTAACAGACAGCCTAGTTTGCACAGAATGAGTATTATGGCACATAAAATAAGAGTAATGCCAGGAAGATCATTCAGATTAAATCCAAGCACATGCACACCTTATAACGCAGACTTTGATGGGGATGAAATGAACTTGCATATCCCCCAGACAGAAGAGGCTAAAGCAGAAGCAGAAGTATTAATGCAAGTACAATCACATATTATAACTCCAAAAAATGGATTAAATGTTGTAGGAACAATTTTAGATGCTATTACAGGAAATTATATTTTAACAAAAGAATTAACATTTAAAAGAAATGAAGCAGTACAGTTGCTTTACAATGTTGGTGTAAAAGATTTCTCAAGATTAAAGAATGATAAAAATACTCATGGGAGGGATATCTTCTCAGCATTATTTCCAAATGATTTTGATTTCGTCGGACAAACAAAGAGCGATGAAAATATTGTAATAAGAAATGGAAAAATTACAGAAGGATTTATTGACAAGGCAACTATTGGGGAAGATAATGGAACCTTGATAAGAGCTTTATATAAGAGATATGGCGAAGATGTTGGATTACAATTAATGGGAAAGATATTTAAATTAGGAATTGCTGTTTTATTAAAGATAGGATTTACAACAGGAATACAAGATACAGATTTAACAGAAGAATTAGCAAAGAAAAATAAAGAAAAAATCCAAGAAACAATAAATGAGATAAATGATTTAATCAAACAATATAAGAGTAAAGACTTAAAGCCATTGCCCGGATTAGATTTGGAAAAAACATTAGAGAATTTAATATTACAATTGCTTGGAAAATTAAGAGATAAAATAGGAGAAAGTGTTTACGAAAGTGTTTCCGATGAAAACTCAACTGTTTTAATGGTAAGATCTGGAGCACAGGGTAATTTCTTGAATATTGCACAGATGGCTGCATTAGTAGGACAGCAGGTACTTAGAGGAACAAGAGTACATCTAGGATACAAAAAGAGAACATTAAGCACATTCGAAAAAGGAAGTCTTGGAGCAGAAGCCCGCGGATTGGTTAAAAATTCATACAGATCAGGATTAACACCTTCAGAATTCTTTTTCCATGCAATGACAGGAAGAGATTCACTGATGGACACAGCATTAAGAACTCCTAAATCAGGATATTTATACAGAAGATTAGCAAACGCATTACAGGATATTAGAGTTGAATATGATGGAACAGTAAGAGATGCCAATAAGAGAATTATACAATTTAAATATGGAGATGATGGATTAGACGTTAGTAAAACAGAAGGCGGTTCAATAAATGTAAGAAGAATTGTCAAAGAGGTAAGCGCAAATGTTTAGTGAAGATTTATCAAAGAAAATTTATGATGAGATAGATGAAATAAGTAGAGAGTTTAAGATTGGAGATAAGAAAAAAGAAGTGATTAAAAGAGTAAAAGAAGAGCATGAAAAGGCAAAAATAAATCCTGGAGAAAGCATTGGGATAATAACAGCAGAAAGTTTTGGAGAACCAGGAACACAGATGATTTTAAGAACATTCCACTTTGCAGGTGTTGCGGAAGCAGAAGTTTCATTGGGGTTGCCAAGATTAATCGAGTTATTTGATGCAAGAAAAGAACCAAGTACACCAAGAACTGAAATATATTTAAAACACGGAATAAAAAATGATAAGGAAAAAGTAAAACAAATCGCTTCTCAATTAGTTGAAACAAAATTACAAGATATTGCAACTGAATTTTTCTTAAATTTAACACAATTTAGAATAGAGATTAACATTGATAAGAAAAAGATAAGAGATTTAAAAATTACCGAAGCTCAAATTGAAAAAGCTGCCGATGAAACATTAAAGAAAGTAAAAGTAAGTTTCTCGGGGGATAAATTAATAATAAAACCAAAAAAAGATGAGGAAAATTCTATTAAGGAATTATTCCATCTAAAAGAAAAAAGCAAGGAAGTTCATCTAAAAGGGATAAAAGGAATTTCTTTAGTTTCTCCAATATATAATGGAACAGAATTCGTAATACTATGCGTAGGCGCAAATTTAAAAGATGTTTTCAAAATTGAGGGAATAGATATAACAAGAACGACAACAAACGATATTTTCATGATGGCAGATGTTCTAGGAATAGAAGCTGCAAGGCAGGCAATAATGAATGAGTCATTAAATGTTATTAAACAGCAAGGATTGGAAATTGATTTAAGACATTTAATGTTATTAGCTGATGCAATGACAAACTCAGGAAAGATAAAAGGAATTACAAGATCAGGAATAACAGCGGAAAAAGAAAGTGTATTGGCAAGAGCAAGTTTCGAAACACCTTTAAAGCATATTGTTAATGCATCTTTAATTGGAGAAGAAGACACGCTAAACTCGGTTATAGAAAATGTGATGGTTAATCAAGCTGTTCCTCTAGGCACTGGATTGCCTGACTTAATAGCAAAGATGAGGACTAAAATAACAAAGAAAGAAAAGTAAAATGTATAGTGAAAATTTACAACAAGCAGTGAACAAAGGCTGGAAAGTATTAAATATTTTTAAGATTGCAGACGAAGAAATAGATAGAATAACAATAGGAAGTAATTTTATTGAAGCTAAAATAAACGGATTTCCCAAGAAGTTATAAGTTATTGGGAAGATTTAAAAAAGAACTGAAGAAGTTAGATTAGTGCAAGCATACCCTAAAGTTACAAAAGAACCACCGTCAATTTTAGAGTGTAGAGCAGCTTGTGTTCGTGATTAAAATGGAAGATTTAAAGAAAGCATTGCAGGAAGATAAAGTAATTATCGGAAAAGATAGAGTTCTAAAGAGATTAAGAGTTGGAAAACTATCAAAAGTTTATTTGGCATCAAACTGTCCAAAATTAGTTAAAGAAGATGTAAATCACCTCGCTAAATTGTACAAAATCCAAGTTGTTCAAGCAAAAGAGAACAATGAACAGCTTGGGACAATATGTAAAAAAACTTTTTCTATAAGTGTTTTGGGATATTAGGACAATGTTATTAGACAAAAATTTAATTGAAAAAATAAATTTGTTTGAAAACATTACAAAAACAAAGGTAAAAGACTTGATTGAGAAAGAAGACAAGTTAATATTTATTTTGGATTATGGAGAAATAATAAAAATAATTGTAAAAAAAGGAAAAAATATAAAGACTGCTGAAAATCTGATGCATAAAAAAATAAAAGTTGTTGAGTTTAATCAAGACCCGTTAAAATTCATTAAAAATTTTATATATCCAATAAAGCCTTTAAGTATAGATTTAAAGGAAAACATTGCTGGAATTAAAGTAGAAGATAGAAAAAGTAAAGGTTTATTAATAGGAAGAGATGGCAAAAATTTAGATGAATTAAATAATATAGCAAAGCGTTATTATAACTTGCAGGTTAGGATACTATAAAATGGGAAACAAAAGCAGAGGTTTAGGATCTGGAAGAAAGCTTAAGAATAGAAGCAAGAAGAATAGATGGCATGATATTTGGTACAAGAGAAGAATGTTCAAATTAAAAGAAAGAAGTGATCCTCTTGGTGGTTCGCCAATGGCTAAAGCTATTGTTCTTGAAAAAACTCAAAGAGAAGCTAAACAGCCAAACTCTGGAATGAGAAAATGTGTTATAACTCAGTTAATTAAAAATGGAAAGAAGGTTACTGCTTTTGTTCCGGGTTATAATGCCATTAAGTTTATTAACGAACACGATGAAGTTGTTATAGAATGCATAGGTGGAAAACAGGGAAGAGCTAAAGGAGATATTCCTGGAATCAGATGGCAAGTTATAAAAGTCAATGATCAGAGTTTAGATGCTTTATTAAAAGGAAGAATTGAGAAGGGGAGGAGATAAAATGGAATGCCTTAAGACTGTTCATTATTTTGAAAACATTAATTTTTTCAATGCAGTAAATGTATTGGCAAATGAGGGATATTTTTTATCAGATAAAAGTAGGATTGATGATAGGGTGTATAAATTCTCAAGGGGGATAGAGGAAGACGGAATAACTATAGATATTTCACTAGCCAGAATTGAAGTTTCTTATGATTATAGCAATCCTATTAAATATAAAGTTGATGATCTAGTAAATAGATTAAAAAGTAATTCTGAAGAGATTGTTAACTAAAATGGCATTAAAATTATTTAATAGATGGGAAATAACTCAGATAGAAGTTAAAGATCCTGGATTAAAAAGATATGTTACTTTATCTCCAATCTTAGTCCCAAAAACAGGTGGAAAATTAGTTAAGACAAGATTCTGGAAATCTAAAAATAATATTGTTGAAAGATTAATAAATAAATTAATGATTCCTGGACATAAAGGAAAGAAACACAAGACAACTTCTGGAAGAATTTCTGGGAAAGCGATAAAAGCTTATAATATTGTTGAAGAAGTTTTTAAAATACTAGAAGATAAAACAAAGAAAAATCCCATTGAAGTTTTTGTAAAAGCTCTTGAGAATTGTGCTCCTAGAGAAGAAATTACAACAATAGAATATGGTGGAGCAAGATATCCTCAGTCTGTAGAATGTGCGCCTCAAAGAAGAATTGACATTGCATTAAGACAAATGGTTCAAGGAAGTTATCAAAAAAGCTTCAATAAGAAACTAAATATGGTAGATGCATTAGCTGATGAAATTCTCAAAGCCTATAATTTAGATCAAGGCAGTACGGCTATTACAAAGAAATTAGAGTTAGAAAGACAATCTGATGCAAGTAGATAATTAAAGTTTATTTGTTTAAATAATTATTTATAAAATATACAATGCTTTGCCAGTAATATTTCCAAAAAATATACAACTGCTCGCTAGAATTCTTTTTTTATTTGAGCCATATTTAAAGATTTGAACACCAATGGTTTGTATTAGAGCGTCAATTATTGTGTTCTCTAGAGTTCCATCTGATGGTGAAGGGATCACCCCATCTAGCAAAGCTCCGCCAACAGTACCATAAGATAAAAATCTGAGAGCAGTATCATATAAACTCTCTTTCTGTAATATTCCGCTTAAATTAATACTCATTTTAAATCAAAGAATACTAAAAATTTTTACTATCTAAACCTTTCTGTATTATAACTATTCTAAAATAGTAACATTTATATACATCAGGATTCTAGCAATATTAGGCATTTAAGGGGGTTAAAATTAAAATGAATATAGTATGCAAAGAATGTGGAATGATTTATACGACTAACGAAGTTCCAGAAGGATTTGTTTGTTTGTGTAAGAGTAAACAATTTAAATTACCTAAATAAATAAAGAACATGGCAAAAGAACTTAATTTACCACTAGAAGATTTGATACCAAAGATTCTTACTTCTGAAGATAAACTTTTGTTAGAAAGATTAAGAAATCATAAAGAAAAATATGAAGAGATTAAAGAAGAAACGCTAAATCTTTCTTATAATGAAGTTTGGTTTAGTTTTCATGTAGATAAAATTAATATGGATTATTATTTTTTAAGTGACGAAGATATGCAAAGAATAATGGTTGGTTTAATATATAAAAAAGGTTATGTTTTTAATGAATAACAAAGCTTTTATTCTGGATTTTTAACTTAATTTCATGAGAGAGTTTATTTTAAGGGCACTAAAAGCACATACTTCTAGTTTTAATGTTGACAATTTAGAAGATGCTGGAAAAATGCATATTGTTTCTAGATGCATAAGCAATGCATTATGGGTTGTTAAAGGATTAAGAGAGGATACAATAATGCATGTTGTCTTAGAAGGTCCAAAATTTCCTCCTAAACTAATTTCTTTTTATGGAAGTAAATTAAAAGGATTTGCATTTGATGAACTTGGAATATCTAAATTCATTAAATATGCTTTAGAAAAAGGCGAAAATTTAAAATTAAATGAATCTTTAGAAGTTTTTCCTGGAATCATTATAAGCAAAAAAAGCTTTGAGCAGTTTGTAAGAGAAAAATCTCCTAGCTCACAGATAATTTACATGCATAAAAAAGGAAAAAATATCAGAGAATTTAAATTTAAAGAAAATATATTGTTTGTATTCGGGGATTATATTGGAATGCCAAGAAAAACAGAGTTTTATTTAGAAAGATTTAACGCAGAAAAGGTTTCTCTTGGTAAAATAGAATATCATGCTTCTCAATGCATTACTATTGTACAGAATGAACTGGATAGAAAGGTTTATATATAACTTATCAGTATAATGATAAGTATGATTTTAGACTTAATAAATCCATACACATTGAAGATAATAATTTCATGCAGGAAAGAAGATTCTATTAATCAAATATCCAATAGAATAAATTTAAGTTATGGTTGGACTTATGAATGGGTACAAAAATTGGCTGATTCTGGTGTTTTTAAGTTAACAAGAATGAAAGTTTATTTAAATAAAAACAATTATTTTTATAAAAAAACTTTAAAATACATAAAAGAGGTTTTAAGCGATAAAGCAAGCTTTTATTATGAAATTTTGAGTTTATTTGGAATCAAATACGCTTTTACAAAATTAGATTCTGTATTTATATGGACTGAAGGGGGTTATAATATCTCTAGATATAAAGATTTTTATCCGATATACATTAAGGTAGATAAAAAAGATAAGCCTGTTTTTGATTATTACTGCAAAAAATTGAATTTGAGAGTAAATAAAAACAAAGGAGTATTCTATAAAGTTAGTTATTTAAAAGGTTTTGAGGTTGATTATTTAGATAAGATTCCCGTAGACTCTTTAAAAGCTACAATCTCTTTTATGAACAAAAATAAATATAATTTTGAACCTGCCTTGGAAATGATTAAAGAGATTTATAATAAAAAGATTAATATAAAATATAAAGAGGTTTTAACAAATGTTTGAAGATTTTATAAAAAGAGAGAATAAGATTTTTGAAATATTGCAGGAATTTAATAATGCTAAATTAAATTTTATTGTGGTTGGAGGATATGGTATAAGTTCTTATAAGCACAGATTTTCTGTAGATGTTGATTTAATAATAAAAAAAGAAGATAAAGAAATTTTTGAAACAATATTGAAAAAGAAGAAGTTTATTAAAACTGTTATAAAAGATCTTAATCATATTTATACAAAAGAGTTTATAAGGTATGAATTAAAGGATAAATTAAATGTAAGCGTAGACTTGTTAATTGATGGAATAGGTTCTAGGGATACAGATGCGTCATTTAGTTTTGATGAATTATTGAAATACTCTAAAATTAGAAAAATAATTGGAAGTGAAAAGGAAGCTAATGTTTTAGTTCCAGATAAAGAAATATTAATTGTTTTAAAATTGCATGCAGGAAGATTAACCGATATAAGAGACATTGTTGCTTTAAGTAGAGATATAGATTTGGATTTAATTAAAAAATTTATTTTTCGAGGTAAAATTAATTTAGTTAAAAAGAATATTGAAAAACTACTATCATTGCTTCATGATAAAGGTTTTATGGACAGTTTTAAAGGTGTATTTATAGAAAAGAAATATGACTTGGATTTAGAGAGTTTAAATAAATTAAAAAAATTACTTTAGTGAAAAATGCATTGGATTTAAGAGCATATTAAAAATTGTATCTAATAAAACCACCTAAACTAATAGATTTTAAAATATTTTTATTAGCCAAACTTAAATCACCAATAATTTCAAGATGTATCATTAAAGCAGTAGCAGAATATTACAAAAGATATCATAAATATTTATGGGATAAAGTAGCACATAATTGAACAAAAACATTTAAATACCATTCGAAAACTCAAAACTTAATGTCAAAGGAGGAAACTAATTAATGGTAGAAACAATAGCAGAACAAATTCGTGAATTGATGAATAGTCCTGAAAAAATTAGGAATATTGCTATCGCAGCCCATATCGATTTCTCTTTAAGTAACCACTCTTAAGAGACGAGTGCACGGGAAAACTACGTTTAGCGACAATCTTCTACTTGGAGCAGGAATGATTTCTGAAGAACTTGCAGGAAAACAATTAACTTTAGATTTCAGAGAAGATGAAAAGGAGAGAGGAATTACAATAGACTCTGCTAATGTTTCAATGATTCACGATGTTGGGGGGGTTAAATATTTAGTTAATTTAATTGATACTCCGGGGCATGTTGATTTTGGGGGAGATGTTACTAGAGCAATGAGAGCTGTAGATGGAACAATAATTTTAGTTGATGCTGTAGAGGGGATCATGCCTCAGACAGAAACTGTTGTTAAGCAAGCTCTAAGAGAAAGAGTCAAGCCAATTTTATTTATTAATAAGGTTGATAGATTAGTAAGAGAAGTTAAATTAACTCCAGAAAAAATACAAGAAAGACTTACTCAAGTCATAACAGAAGTTAATAGATTTATTAATAATATTGCACCAGAAGAATTCAAGGGGAAATGGAATTTAAGTGTTCAAGATGGAAGTGTTTGTTTTGGAAGTGCATTTCACAAATGGGCATTAAGCATTCCTTACATGCAAAAACATAAGGTTAGTTTTAAAGATGTTTTTGATGCTTATGCAAAAGATGATCCTAATGAAATGTCTCATAAAGCTCCACTGCACAAAGTTGTTTTAGATGCTGTTGTAAAACATCACCCAAATCCAAAGCAAGCACAAGAATACAGAATTCCAAAAATTTGGCACGGTGATCTTGACTCAGAAGAAGGACAATCATTAATGAAATGTGATCCTAACGGCCCTGTAGCTTTTATTGTTACTAAGATTGTTATTGATAAGCATGCCGGAGAAATTTCTGCAGGGAGATTATTTTCAGGAACAGTAAGACAAGGTGATGAAGTAGAAATGATTCTTGCAAAAAGAAAAGTCAGAGTACAGCAAGTTAATATTTACAAAGGACCAACAAGAATGCAAGTTGATAGTGCAGTTGCAGGAAATATAATTGGATTAGTTGGATTAAAAGATGCTTATGCAGGA
>JBBSXG010000106.1:0-1044 GCA_038045885.1 Nanobdellota archaeon | reverse complement strand
CAAATAATTTAATAATATACTGAAGAACATCAAAAGATGGGCGTGCTGAGTCAAAAAAGTCACCTGCTTGAAGTAAATATTGGCATTTTTCTTTATTGAATATTTGTAATATTTGTTCAATTTTACCCAATTGGGTTTCAAAGAAAGAAGGGTCAGTCCTATTTTCTGGGTTTGAAGTTCTTAAATGCCAGTCAGAAGTTAACAAGATTTTCATGTGTTTTTCCAAATTTTATTATTGATAATCTGATTAATAATACTTGTAGAAACATTATATCTTATAGCCAATATTTTACGTGTATATTTTCCTGTAGAATCTAAATATCTAATTTTATTAGCCATTTCTATATTTTTTATTACATTTCCTCTTGTATCCCTCATATTTTCAGTTCTTGTTACCCATTTACAGCTACCTGGTTCATAATTACCATCATTTACTCTATGGATTTCTAAATCTTCAATATACCCATTACTTAGTGACCAATCCCTGAAAGGGATGAATTCTAACCATTCATTACATATTGTGATACCCCTGCCTCCATAATTTTGATAATCTTTATTATTGGGATTTAAACATCTACTTTTCATATTTTTCCATTTATTGTACAACTTTGTACCTTCCATTCCATGTCTAAAATTTGCTTTATTTTTTATATATTGTGTGCAACCACAAGATTTATCTCTTTTACCATGACTTAACTGTTTTTCAACTAGTTGTAAACAATCTGGACATTCAAATACAGCCCAACTTATAAAATGACCCCCTTTAGATAATCTTGTGCCTAATTTTCTTATTAACTTCATTATAGAATCCTCATTTCAGTATTAATATTTCCGCTCACATAATGGACATACTCCAGCCTCTTTCAGAGTAGTTTTGAACTCATCCTCATATTTTTCTACTAATTTTTCCTCTTTTTTGACAACTTCATAATAGTGTTTCCAATTAGATATTAAATTATTTAATTGTTTTAATACCTCATAGGCAGTTGCATATTTAATTAATTTTTCCTCAATGTCCTGTAAAGCATCACAGCCACTTAGAAT
>JBBSXG010000105.1:0-1798 GCA_038045885.1 Nanobdellota archaeon | reverse complement strand
CAGTTCACTATACCCCAACAGGAGACAACGCCGCTCTTGCGTCCTGTCAAAGATCGGATAAAACCATTGCATGCGCAACAATAAGTTTGCTTCCTGTATTTGATTGGAGCACGTTCTCCGTCGCTGTTTTAATTATAGCAATAATTTATGGGATTTTAATGAGGAAGAAATAATCTAACATGGACTTAAAAGAAGCACAGAAAAAAGTTGATAAGTGGTTTGAAAAAGCGGGTGCTGAAAAATGGCCAAAATTTGTAATTTTTGCAAGACTTGTAGAAGAAATAGGGGAGATTAGTAAATGTATGAATGTTAAAGAGGGTTATCAAAAAAAAGAGGTCAGTAATTTAAATGATGAATTTGGGGATGCATTATTTACATTTATTTTATTAGCAAATGAATATGATTTAGATTTGAATGAAGTTATGGAAGATGTTTTAGAAAAATATAGAAAGTATATCAAATAGATAATTCTAAAAATATTGATTTCTATAAAGTAAAGTCAGCAAATTAAGCACCAGTCAAAATCTCCGACTTATCTTTCACTAAGATCATATCTTCAACTCTTAATCTATAATAATCAAAAACAATTTCCGGTTCTAAAGTTATAATCATGTCATCTTTTAATTTAAAATCCAAATACTTTTCTTGACATAAAAGAGGAATTTCATGAAGCATAAAACCAATAGAATGCCCTAAATCCTCTTTTTCAAGTGTCTCGTAAGGCAGACCTTCCTTTTTTAACTCTTCATTATAAAACTTAAGAACATCTTTAACAAAAATCCCCGGTTTAACCTTGGAGATAACTTTCAAATGCGCTTTTACAAGTTTATTATAATTTAATTCCGCCTCGGGAAAATTCAAGAAATACATACGAGTACAATCTGAATAAAATCCATCTTTAACTAAACCAGCATCAACAACAACTATATCCCTTTTTAATATCTTCTTATCTGTAGGAAAGGAAGCAGTTGTCTCTTTTATTTTTTCACCACTCGTTACACAAGTAGGAAAAGCGAGAGCATCTCCTTTCTCTAACAATTTTAATTTCAAGAAATCAGCAATATCTTTTCGTGTCTTCCCTGGAACAATAAAATTTCTCAAAAGTTTCAAACAACTCAAAGTTTCTTGAGCAACTTTCTTTATCTTATCGATTTCTTTTTTATCTTTAACATTAACAAAATTATTAACTTCATCATTTAAATCAACCAATTCAATTTTCAAATTCTCAAAATGCCGCCAAGGAGCATTACCAATAATCCCAACTTTCTTACATCTCTTTAATAGATCCTTTAAACTTTCTCCAGGTAAATCCTCCTTTAAAGGCAAAACCTTAACATTAGTTTTATTCTTAAGATCCTCAATCAAATAATCCAATTCTAAAAAAACTTCAGAATCTTTTGAGATAAAATAATAATTAAAAAATATTGGAATAATCCCTGTAAAAGCCAATCCACAACCAGCATCGTTCCAACTAGAATAAATTAAAATACCATCTAATTTACACTCTTTTATTAAATTCTTAAGGAAGTTTTTTCTATTCTCCATTTTTATTCCCCCTTCATTTTGTTTAAATAATCATAAAAGTTTAACAATGAACAATCTTCATTAAAACAATAATCAGAATCTTTTAAATCTTGTGCAGAATAACTTTGCAACCCGATATTTTGCGGGGCATAGGTGGATATAAATGGTTTTAATCCCAAATTTTTAAGAGAAGATGTTGTTTCTGCTAATTGATGTGTCAAAAAACCATCATCACCTAATAATGTATTACCCATTCCACTTAAAAGGAGCATGT
>JBBSXG010000104.1:0-1179 GCA_038045885.1 Nanobdellota archaeon | reverse complement strand
AATAATCAAAAACTGGAAAAGATAATGGATTTGATATTTGAAAATCCAGAAACAATCTTAAGAGTAAGAGAGATATCAAAACAAACAAAAATACCAAAAACCACTGTACATAGATACCTATCTTTTCTAAAAAAATCTGGAGTGATAGATAAGGAAAATAAGCTTATTATAACAAATTATACTAAATTCCTAAAAACAATTAGCATAATAAAAAAATTGTTTAATTCCGGTTTAATAGACTATCTTGAAGAAAAATTAGCACCATCATCAATTATTGTCTTCGGAAGTGCAAGAAAGGGAGAATACGTAAAAAATAGCGATATAGACTTATTTGTTGAATCTACAAAAAGAATCGACTTAAATTTTTCACTATTTGAAAAAAGATTGAAACACAAAATCCAGTTGTTCATAGAACAAGATATCAATAAGCTTTCAAATGAGCTTTTTAATAATATCATTAATGGTATAAAATTAAGCGGATATGTGAAGATAAAATGAAAGACAAAAAACTAATATTCATGGAATGGAGAGAATGTGAGAAAGAATTTATAAGGCATATAGAAGCAGATAAAGAAAAAATAAAATCAATTCTAAAGCTAGTAAAGGCTAGAATTAATTTTATAAAATCCATAACTCCAGATAAAGACAATGTATCTTTCGTTGTAGAAAATTATTATGAATCAATAAAGGAATTGCTAGTTGCACTCTTGCTAAAGAATGGTTTAAGGTCAAATAATCATCAATGTCTTATATCATACTTCTATAAAAATTATCCAAATTATGAATATGAGGCAAATGTAATACTCCAAATGAGTTATGTAAGGAATAGATTAGAATATTATGGAGAGCCAATAGATTTTGAGTTTTATAATAAACATAAAGAAGATTTCCTTATAATTATAAATATATTAGAAAACTTAGGTTCAAAATGAAACTCCCAGATAAAGTATTTGGAATAGACACAAAAGAAGCATATAGAAGATATTTAAAAAAATCAAAAGAACCACCAAAACCAGAACAAGAAGAAATCCAAGTTCCAAATCAAGATGGTTTCATCTATGTCCCGTCAATTAACCTATATGTATCAAAAGAAAGAAGTCATCACGGTTTAGACTGGCATAATACTCACAAAACTATAATACCTCTTGGGTTAAGAATGCCTACTCCAAGAGAAACATG
>JBBSXG010000103.1:2363-15149 GCA_038045885.1 Nanobdellota archaeon | reverse complement strand
AATTTTGTATGCAAAATGTTTCAGGGTCCAAATTTTAGTGGATTTTTAAAAGAACTTAAAAAAAGTTTTAGTTTTGTTAAAAGTGTAAAGCCGGAAGCTTCTAAAAAGAAAAGCAAAGAAATGTATTTTGTTTGTAAAGGTTATAAAAACATTTAAAAACTAATTTCACTTAATAATTTCATGAAAAGATTGCTTAAGGCATTTTTATATGTTTTTTTATTAACATTTTTAGGGATAAGTTTAGTTTCTGTGTTTTGGGAAAAGCCTGATTTATTAACCTTGATATTGGTAATATTAAGCCTTGTTATTGTATTTATATCTACAAAGTACATGTCGAAAGATAGTGAAGATATAATTCTATTTTTACTTGTAGGAGTTACAGGGGCATTTGCAGAAGTTATAGCAATATATTTTGGTGCGTGGAGATATGGGAAACCTCAATTAATCGGAATTCCATATTGGTTGCCCTTAGCTTGGGGGTTGGCAGCAATAATAATAAAATATGTTTATTTAGAAGTTCGTAGTTTCACAAAAGACAAATTAAAAAAATAATCACAAAATTTTAAAATCAACACATATTCTATAATTATATGGAGAAATGTTTCCGCATTTTACTATCTTTAAGATTTTAATTTTCTTGAAGTGTTTTTTTATCTTCTTTATTATTACATCTGGAAAATCTTTCTCATTGCAAAAGTCATAGAAATGAATTACTGTATTTTTTTTTATTTTATTTTTTATTAAGTTTAAATAATTAGAAGCATTTTTGGGTGCAGGCATAACTATTCTGTCAAATTTATGCTTTAATTTTGGAAGAATATGATTTACATTTCCATTAAATAATTTAATATTATCAATTTTATTTAATTTTAAATTATCTAAGGTATAATCTACTGCTACATGATTCATTTCTACTGCATAAATTTCTTTGGCTTTTGAATGCTTGCTTATTATTATAGGATATATTCCAACACCAGAAAACATAACTAAAATTACTTCATTGTTTTTTACTAAGTTGCTTATTCTTAATCTTTCATGACTTAATCTTGGACTAAAATAACATTTTTCAACATCTAATTTAAATAAGCAAGAACTTTCTTTATGAATTGTTTCCTTTGTTTTTAACCCAGCCAAGAACTTGAATTTTTGAAGCCTGTATTTTCCTGAAACTTTATTTGTTTTTAATAAAACGGTTTTAATGTTTTTGTTTAACTTTAATATCGTATTTGCAATTAATTTTTGTTTCTTTAAGTTGCTTGGAAATTTAGAAAATATAGCTATACTTCCAATTATATCAAAAGATTTTGGAATTTCTTCTTGCCTTAACTTATTTTTTAAAGTACTTCTTAGATTGGTCATATTAGCAAGGTTTATATATAAAATATCTTTTAAATAGTTAATGGAAAATAAAGAATTATATAAAAGATACTCTATTTTGCTTTTGGTATCTTTATTTGCATTTTTGATTGTTGCCTCGATTAATCCAACAATAACTGGATTTGCTCCGCTTAATATAGACCCTCTAGGCGAGGTTGGGGGATTCTTGGGCAGAGATGTTTCTTTACTC
The DNA here is from genome assembly GCA_038045885.1 of Nanobdellota archaeon. Classification (GTDB taxonomy): domain Archaea; phylum Nanobdellota; class Nanobdellia; order SCGC-AAA011-G17; family GW2011-AR20; genus JBBSXG01. Next base: position 13,582 of record JBBSXG010000103.1, on the reverse strand, counting down.
GGTAGAACTCCTGTTCCCGCATGGGCAGTAATTGTGGCTTTTGCAATGGTATTTAGTGTTGTTTTCATTTTAGTTAAAAAGATACATATATTTAAGGATGAGGATAACAAGGCCCCAGCAATAATTTTTGCATTAGCTGTGTCCATTATGACCACATTAGTTACAAATATTGTTGGAATAATATTATACCTTTCTGCGATTTTAGGATTCTTTATAATAATTGCCACAATATTGCTAATTGGATGGGCATCATATTTAGGAGTACATACTTCTATAAGTAGCGGGTTAGGAGAGATATCTGAAACAGCTTCAGGAAGATATCAAGCTAAATCTGCAGCTAAAGAAAGTAAAAGAGGACTTTTTGAAACATTAAACGCATATGAAAAAACAAAAGAAGAAAGAAAAGCTTTAGGGGGTTTAAGAAAGAGTGTTTATAATAAAGACAAAGAATTAATACAGAAACAATTAATGGTATTTGATAGTTTAAATTCTAGTTTATTTAAATTTGATGAGACTATAAAAAAAATTAATAGAAGAATAGCAAGGGAGAGCATAAGTAATGAAAAGAAAACTCGAATCACCCCTTTATTAAATGATATTGAGACATTAAGAAATGAATTCGCATCTAAAGTTAATGAGGTTAGAACACGTATAGAAGGGATTAAAGCTAGTATTAAGGAGAATGACTTTGCTTCAGCTGAAAATCAGATTAATGGGGCAATTAATACTGAGCAGCAATTAGAAAATATATTCATCAATTTAGCAAAAAAAGAGTCGGAAATAAATAGAATTTTATTGCAAGGAGGAGAAAAATAAAATGGGATTTACAGAATGGTTTTATGGATTATTTCAGAGAAAATATAATGCTAGAAGCGCTACCTCATCTAGTAAAATTTCAGATTTGAAGATGGGAAATTATGTTGATAGTGCTAAAAGAGAAGCATCGGTTCTAAAAACATTAAAAAAAAATATATATCTACAAGATCAAACAGCTATACAAAATTCGTTAAACTTATTTGATAATTTAGGGCAAGAACAGGAAATGCTTAATACAGAAGTTGCTCAATTGATAAGTAGGATTTCGAACCCAGGTGTAAGATTGTCCAAAAGAGATAAAGACGTTCTTAATAAGCTAAAAAAAGAGATAATCGTATCAAAGAAAGCTTATGATGGTCTTGTAGAACAAAACAGGAACCATATAGAAAGAATTAAAGCTAGCATTAAGGATAATGATTTTGGTTATGCTGAGATGCAAATAAATCAAGCTCTAAGATTACGACAATCTCTAAATAATTCTATAAAAATATTAGGACAAAAAAAACAACAAGTAGATAGAATTTTAGAAAGGGTTATGACCCCAGCAGGTCCATAAGATATGTTTCCCTTTAGTTTGTTTAAAAAAAAGAAAATAGAATTAGAAGAAGACAATCTAGATTTAAATCAATCGAGTTCTCAGGATTTAAACAGTTTTTCTAATAGAGATTATCCTGGAATAAGCAAAGAAGATTTAATTCTAAGCAAACTAGAAACTATCAACGCTAAATTAGATAACATAAATGATAGATTAAAAAGATTAGAAAAATAATCATCTCTTACTTGTAAAATAAGATTGAAAAACAGGCTCGATTAAAGGCCAAATGTAAGGTGCTACAACAACTAATACTGCAACAATTAAACTATGCGCCCAAGTCTGTTTTAATCCTTTACTACTTCCAATAGTTGTCTTAACTACAGCAGAAGCTGAATGTACTTTGATTATTGTTAATAATCCGATAAATATCCTAAAGAATAAAATATTACTTATTAAAGGAACATTCTGTAAAAATGTTAAATTTGTATAAACAAATTCTGCATTCATTGTTGCAAATACAGCCAACATTGCCCAAAAAACAGAATGCAAGCCATGACTTAACCAATGGCTCCCCCTAAAATTTTCATCTCGATGAATCAAGATTAATTCATATAGTCCAATAATCGCACCAAGAACTAAGGGACCAATAAATTGCAATTGCACCTCTTCTACCATTAAATTTTGTCTTGTTTAGTTATATTTAAATATTATGTTTTATTCATTATCTTAATGGAACCATGGCTTCATAGAATTGAGGTGATAGTGGATAAAGCAATCCCTTATTTAGTTCTAATTTTATTAATTTTAATCATTGGCGAGTTTACCCATTATAAATTAATAGAGGAAAATGCAAATATTGTTTTATTGATAGATTATTTTATTGTAATAATATTTATTATAGATCTAAGTTTTAAATATTATAGAGTAAAAAATGCAAAAATCTTCATAAAAAAATATTGGCTAGATATTATCGCAGTGTTCCCTTTCTTTTTATTATTTAGATTAGTTGAGGAAGTGATATTATTTTTTAGAATCAGTGCAGAATTAGCTGAATCACAAAAAATATTGCATACTGGGGTAGAGATTGGTAGAATTTCACAGGAGTTAACCGAAGAGCAAAGAGTATTAAGAGAGATACAAGAAGCTACGAGATTAGAAAGAACTTCAAGAATTGCTAAATTAATAAGACCCGCAGAAAGAGTTCCAAGGATTTGGAGAATGTTACATTTTTATGAGCGTCCTTATAAAAGAAAAAACTGATTAATTTTTATTATAATTTTAAACTTTTAACTCTTTGAAGAAACGTAATAACCTCTTTAGGGATTCCTTCTAATTTTTTTAGAGAGATTGAGTCAGCACCATATAGTTCTATTATTTCATTTTTAGTGTCTCTTAAAAAATCGCCATTCCATTTAGAACCACTAATTTTAGAGTGAAAATTTAACATGCTTCGGTTTTCTTCAACAATCTCCAAAACATCAATTGCTAGAAGTACCTTGGCCTTTGCCTCTTTATTTATAGCATCAACTTTTTTTGTTTCTTGATATTAAAGCGTTCTCATATTCATTTGCCATAATTATGAGAACAATAGAAGATATATAAATTTAACGGAAAAAGAGAAAATTAAAACCATCTATTCAAACTTTCATTGCTTTTAGTTTTCTTAATGTTGATTATCCTTTCTAAGTTCTTATTTACTCTGTCTTCATTAAAATCATGCCTTTCAATTAGAATTTCTTTTATCTTGTCTAAATCTGGTTGCTTCCAACTTAGTCTATAATTTTTAATTATAGGCATGCTCTTGAAAGTTGCATAAATCTGCTTCCAATTAAAATCTGCTTTTACTCCTTTAAATAATTCATCAAAATTTTTATATTGTTTAACTAATTTTAATGCTGTTTTTTGTCCGACTTTAGGCACTCCATCATTAAAATCAGTCCCCACTAAAATTCCAATAACAATTAATTGATCTTGAGATATTCCTAAATTTTTTAAAACTTCTTTTAATTCGATTAACTCGGGATTTATTGTAACATATGCTCCTGAAGGAAGCTTTTTTCTTGTTGATAATGTTAAATTTCTAATTACCCTTGGTGCACTATATAACAAAGCATCATAATCACTTGATGCAACATAATCAACATCTCCCTTTTCATTCATAAATGAACATTGTGCTTCTGCTTCACTTGGCGCTTGTATAACCGGGAGTCCTAAAGCTGAAATTAATTCTTTACTTTCCTCAATATATTCTCGTTTTAATCTTATACTTTGTTTTGAATAACGCAACATTAACTCTTCATTTCCTTCTTCTTTTGCCTTTTCTAGCTTTTCTTCTGCAATTTGTTTTCTGTATTCTCTTTCTTCTTGTTCTTTAATTTTTAATAAAGGGGGTTTACCATCAAATACAAATGCTAACTTAAGATTTTGCTGCATCAAATTAGTTACCCTTGTGATAATTCCTTGCAGATGTGAAGTAATATTTCCGTTCTTATCCATTAAAGGAGTACCATCCTGCTGTCTTATAGAACTTAAAAACTGATAAAGCATCTGGGAAGCATCTACTGCAATCTTCTTATTCTCTAAATCATCAAATAAAATCTGTTTCTTTGATACTAACTCGGAAATTTGTAAACCCATAATCTTAACAAATAATAAGAATTTATAAAATATACCAAAAGCCTTTTAAATTGCTTAAAAATTCTAGAGATATGGCAAAGTCAGACAAGAATAGTTTTGAAGAATTTAGTAAAAAGGGGAATATTGAATCATTATTAGATGAGTATAAATTAACAAGAGAGGATGTTGAGCCTGTGGTTGAAGTATTTGGATATCTATGGACAATCTCATATTCCAGTTTATTTTTTAATGAATTAAATCTACCAAAAGAATATTATCAAATCTTAGCCACATTACAACACTCTGGAGTGATTAGTTTAGGAAAAGATTCTAAAAAAGATATAAAAAATTGGATTAAAGACAAGAAAAAGCTTGAAAATTATAAAAAGTAAATTTTATATTCCTATTCGTTTCTATTTAATTTAATGATAAAGAATCTCAAGCTAGAACATAAAGGAGGCTATTATAATTATAAAGTTCATGAGGCTAAACTAAATAATTTATCTAATGGGTTTAGTTCATTAAAAAATTATTTGCATAATATGTTTGTTAATTGTCCAAATGAATATTTTAATTCTGGACCAAGAAGTTCTGGTTTAAAATTTAGATTAAATAATTTGGATTTGCATCAGATTTCTGGACATGAAATAAGTGATTTAGCAAGACAAGGATTAATATCAAACAAGGAAAGATTCAAAGAAGGACATCCAAAAGTTCAAGTATTTTTATTAGAGACAGACGATAATACAGTAGCAATGGAAGTTCCAATATGGATTTATCCAAGTGAGCTAGAAAAGTTTAATAAAATATTCAAGGCAAAATCTCCTTTAACAGGTCATATTGATATATTAAGAATAGAAAATAGTAAAATATGGATATGGGATTACAAGCCAAACTCATTTGAAGAGAAATATGCTTCTACCCAAATTTTCTTTTATGCTTTAATGTTAAGTCAAAGAACTAGAATAAATCTAGAAAATTTTAGATGTGGTTATTTTGACTCAAATTACGCTTATATTTTTAAGCCTGAATTAAAGATGCTCAAGAATAAATTCTTATTTGAATTTGAATAATTTTATATATCTTGTTAATCAGTTTAATCTAATGGCAAGTTTAGAGTTTTATCCATTGGATATTGATTTCGATGAAGAAGGAGTAATTCGGTTAGTCGGGATTACAAAAAACAATGAAAAAGTTTGTGTTTATGATGGCTCATTTAAGCCTTATTTCTGGATAATTAATAATGAGCCTGAAAAAATAAAAAATGATATGTTAAAGATTTCTGAAGATGGTGTTAAGGTTTTAGATGCTGAAGTTCATGAGAAAAATTATCTTGGAGATAAGGTAAGGGCATTAAAAGTCCATTATAATAATCCAAAAAGAATTAGAACAATTTTAGATGTTTTAGATGAAAATTTAGTTAAGATCGAAGTTGATATTAACTTTGCTAAGAGATATTTGATAGATAATAATATCACAATGATGACTTTAACTAAAGCCGAAGGTGAATTAATGAATAATGATTATTTTGATTATTGTGTTAAAGGAAGAGTAAAACAAGAATCACAAGAATTTTATGATAATCCAAAAGCATTAGTTTTTGATATAGAAGTTTATGGAAGTCATGGTGGAAGTGATAAAGTAAAAAATGATCCTATTTTAATGATAGGATTATTAGGAGAGAACTTAAAAAAAGTAATCACATGGAAAAAGTTTGAGGCACAAAATTATGTTGAGTTTGTTAATTCTGAAGCTGAAATGATTGAAAGATTTGTTAACATAATAAAAGAGTATTCTCCGAGCATATTAATAGGTTATAATTCAGACAATTTTGATTTTCCATATATTAAATCAAGAGCAGAAAAATATGGGATAAGATTAAATTTAGGAATGGATAACTCAATTCTAAAATTTAAAGCTGGAATGGAAAGTACAGCTAAAATTAATGGAGTAATACATTTAGATTTGTTAAAATTTATCAGGAAAAATATGTCTGCTAATTTACAGTTAGAGTCTTATAGTCTAGACAGCGTAGCAAAAGAATTACTGCAGGAAGGAAAGAAAGAGATCGATGTTGATGATATTATGGAAGCGTGGGATAATATTAAAGATCTTGAAAAGTTCTCAGAATATAATATGAAGGATGTTGATTTAACATTAAGGATTTTTCATAAAGTTTATCCGATAATGTCTGAAATAGTGAAATTAGTAGGGATAAATATGTTTGATGTTTGCAGGATAAGCTATGGTCAATTAGTTGAAAATTATTTAATAAGAAGAGCTCCTGAGTATAATGAATTAATCCCAAATAAGCCATTGCACCATGATATTGGAGATAGGAGAGAGCAAAGTTATCAAGGAGCTTTTGTAATGGAGCCAAAAATAGGGTTTTATGAAAATGTTGCATTTTTTGATTTTAGATCCCTATATCCAAGTATTATTATTGCTAAGAATATTTATCCTGGAAATTTGAATCATTCTGGAGAAGGGTATGAAACTCCTGCAATAGAAGAAAATGGATTTAATAGGAGATATTATTTTGATACTAAAGATGAAGGATTTATCCCCCAGATTGTTAAAGATTTAATTGTCAGAAGAAATAGAATTAAAGAAATTATGAAAAAGGAGGATAATATTACATTAAAGGCGAGAAGTTACGCATTAAAGACAATAGCAAATTCTACTTATGGTATGTATGGGTTTTTTGGTGCAAGATATTACAGCAAAGAATGCGCCTCTAGCATTACAGCTTTCGGAAGAAAGTATATTAAAGACACAATAGAAAAAGCTGAGAAATCTGGATTCTTGGTTATTTATTCAGATACAGATTCAATCGCAGTTGCTTTAAGAGATAAAACAGAAAAAGAAGCCTTGAATTTCTTACAGGAAATTAATAATGAATTACCAAGTTTAATGGAGCTTGAATTAGAAAAATTTTACACTAGAGGAATATTTGTAAGCAAAAAGGGAGAACAACAAGGAGCTAAGAAGAAATATGCCTTAATAGATGAAAATGGAAAAATGAAAATTATCGGATTCGAGACGATAAGAAAAGATTGGAGTGTTCTTGCTAGAGAAACTCAGTTAAATGTTATTGAACTAATCTTAAAACAAGGAGACTATAAAGAAGCTTTAGAATATACAAAAAAAGTAATTAAGGACATTAAAAATAAGGATATTGAGTTAAAGAAGATGATAATCAGGGAGCAATTAAAAATGCCTTTAGATTCTTACAAACAAATAGGACCACATGTTGCTGTTGCGAGAAGAATGAAACAAATTGGAATGGATGTTTCCCCAGGAGCAAATATTTATTTTATTGTAAGTGACGAACAAGGTCTAATAAGGGATAAAGCTAAAATTCCTTCTGAGTGCAAGAATTATGATGCAAATTATTACATCGAAAATCAAATCATGCCAAGCTTGGAAAAGATTTTTGAAGTTTTTGGCATATCTAAAGATGAAATATTAATTAAAGAACAAACTAAACTCGGAGAATTTTAAGATGGATGAATGGGAAAAGGCAGGGCAAATTTCAGCAAAGGTTTTGAATTACGGAAAAACTTTGATTAAAGTAGATGCTAATATTCTAGAAGTTGTTGAAAAAATTGAGAATGAAATCATGAAGAATAAAGGATTTCCAGCATTTCCCATAAATGTTTCTATAAATGAATTAGCTGCCCATTTTACTCCAAATGATGAGAAAGACTTGAAATTTAAAGAAAATGATGTTGTAAAATTAGATGTCGGAGTTCATGTTAATGGTTTTATAGGAGATAACGCACTAACAGTCGATTTAGGTGAAAATAAGGAATTATTAAAAGCATCACAAATGGCATTAAACGAAGCTGTTAAATTAGCAAAGCCCGGAACTAAGATTTATGAGATTGGAGAGGTTATAGAAAAAACAATCAAGGAATTTGGATTTAATTCTATAAAGAATTTATCTGGACATGGAATTGAGCAATATGAACAACATTCCGGATTTACAATCCCTAATTTTAATAATAATGATCAAATAGAACTAGAAGAAAATCAGATTATTGCTATAGAACCTTTTGCAACCAATGGAATAGGATTGGTACAGGATGGCAAGCAAAGTAATATTCTAAAGATTGTCGATGTCAAGCCGATAAGAGACAATTTTTCAAGAGAGGTTTTAAGATATATAATACAAGAATACAAAACATTACCTTTTGCCAAAAGATGGTTATTTAAGAAATTTGATTCTTTTAAAGTTAGTTTTGCATTAAGAAATTTAGAAAAAGAAAGTATATTACATCACTATCCTCAATTAGTTGAAAAAAGTAATGGTATAGTTTCACAACATGAATTTACTGTAAGAGTAAAAGACACTCCTCAAATTTTGACAAAAGAGTAACATTTATATAATAATTTAATAAAAAAAAGTAATATGAAAACCATTAAGGATATAATGAATAAAAAGGTGATCCATTTTGATGAAAATTTTTATGTTTATAATGCCGCTGTTGAGCTAGGAAAAAAAGATATTGGATGTGTTATTATTACAAGAAACAAAAAACCTATTGGAATTATTACTGAAAGGGACATGGTTAAGAGAGTTATTGCAAAAGATTTAGATCCAAAAAAAACTAAGTTAAAAGAGGTTATGACTTCTCCTGTAGAAAGTCTTGATCAAAATACTAATATTTATTATGCCAGCAAGATAATGAGAGAGAAAGGTTATCAAAGATATCCTGTTGTTAAAAAGAATGTAGTTATTGGGGTTATTACACAGGCTAATTTAATCGATTATTTTACAGAACAAAGAAAGAAATTTGTATTACAGCATTTAAGCAAAAAATTAAGAAGACAATATTTATGAAAGAATTTTTAAAACCAACAATTTTGAAGATAATTTTAACAATTATGTTTTTGGTGTTGTCTGACCGTGTGTTTGGATTTCCATTAAAATTTTATAGAGAGGCTTCTTTTGGATTGAAATCACTTTCTGTGATAAACATAATTATAGATTTAGTCTTCTGGTATATTATTTTTTGTCTAATAATTTATAGTTTTAAAAAATATAAGAAAAATAATTAACCAAAATAATCTGGAATTTCTTTGATTAATCCTGCTCTTGCATTCTTCAAGTAATTTTCTTCCATATCCGTATATCTTTCCATTAATTCTTTTGAAATGCTTGGTTTTACTTTAACTAAAGCTTCTTCAAAATGTTTTTTGCTAACTTCTTTTGCTTTTGGATCTTCTCTTAAAGCTAAAATCCCTGCTTCTCTGCAAACAGTTTCAAAATCAGAACCAACATAACCCTCTGCTTTTTCTGCTATCTTAGCTAAATCAACATCTTTGGAAATAGGCATATTTTTTGTATGAATATTTAATATGTCAAGTCTTGCTTGTTTGATTGGAGGTGGAACTAATAATAATCTATCAAATCTTCCTGGTCTTAATAAAGCTGGGTCAATAATATCTGGACGATTAGTTGCTGCAATAATGACAACATCATTTAATTGTTGTGCTCCATCTATTTCTGCAAGTAAGGTATTTACCATTTCATCAACAACCCTATTTCCATCATTTAATCCTCTTCTAGATGCTATTGAATCAATTTCATCAAAGAATATTATTGCTGGAGAAGCTTGTCTTGCTTTTTCAAATATTTTTCTAATTCCCTTTGAAGATTCTCCAACCCATTTATTTAATAATTCTGGGCCATTAACTAAGATAAAGTTGGCTTCACTTTCTGTGGCTACTGCTTTTGCTAATAATGTCTTTCCTGTTCCTGGAGGTCCATATAATAAAATTCCTCTAGGAGGTTTTATTCCTAGTCTCTTAAATGACTGTGGATTCTTAATTGGCCATTCTACAGCTTCCTTAAGCTCTTGTTTTATTTTTTCTAATCCACCGATATCCTCCCATTTAACGTTTGGGTTTTCAATTAATACTTCCCTTAATGCACTTGGTCTTACTAATTTTAACGAAGCATTGAAATCTTCTTCAGTAACTGTTAATTTTTCTAGAACATCATTTGGGATATCTTCATTATCACCTAATTTAATTTCTGGAAGAATTCTTCTTAAAACATTCATTGCAGCTTCCTTACATAATGCTGCTACATCTGCTCCAACAAAACCGTGTGTAACATCTGCTAATCTGTTTAAATTAACGTCTTTTGCCAAAGGCATATTTCTTGAGTGTACTTTTAAGATATTTAATCTTCCTTGTTTATTTGGAACGCCAATTGAAATTTCTCTGTCAAATCTTCCCGGACGTCTTAAAGCAGGATCAATTGAATTTGGTCTATTCGTAGCACCAATAACAACTATCTTTCCACGAGATTTTAATCCATCCATCATTGTTAGTAACTGTGAAACAGCTCTTCTTTCTAATTCACCATAACTTTCTTCTCTCTTTTGAGCAATAGAATCGATTTCATCAATAAAAATAATACTTGGAGCATTTTTCTCAGCTTCTTCAAATGTATCTCTTATTCTTTTTTCAGTTTCACCATAAAATTTATTCATAATTTCAGGACCATTAACCAAGATAAAATGGGCTTCTGATTCATTTGCTACAGCCTTAGCAAGTAAAGTCTTACCTGTTCCTGGAGGCCCATATAATAAAACTCCTTTTGGTGGTTCAATTCCTAATCTTAAAAATAAATTAGGATGTTTTAATGGCAGCTCTACCATTTCTCTTATTTTAGAGATTTCATCTGTTAATCCACCAATATCTTCATAAGTTACTTCTGGAATTCTTTCTTCACTAACTTCTACAGATTTTGGATTTAATATCAATTCAGTATTTTCGGTGATTAGGATAGGGGCATCTTTTGGAGATGCGTTTGCGACAATAAATCTTATCCCCCCCAACCCAAAACCACCTGTAAAATTTTCTTCAAACATGCTAAAAACTTCTTCAAAAAATGGAGAGTCTGACATGGTTCTATGTCTTGATTTAGTTCCTCCTGGAACAATAATATCTCCTTTGACAACAGCTCTTCCCAATAAAGTTCTTCTAAATATCCTTGGATCTGCTTTTATCATTACTCCTTTTTGTGCAGGAGCTATTGTAATTGATTTAGCTTCTCTAACATCTGCTTTTTTAATATTAATAAATTCGCCAATACTTGTCTTGGCATTTCTTCTCATTATTCCATCCATTCTAATGACTTGTTGACCAACATCTGTTGGATAAGCTCTTTCAACTAAAGCAACTGTAGTTCTTCCACCTGTAATAGAAATAACATCTCCGGGATGAACTCCTATAC
>JBBSXG010000103.1:0-2353 GCA_038045885.1 Nanobdellota archaeon | reverse complement strand
CCTTTATATGCTTCTTCCTGTAATGCTTCCATTACCTTCAATTTGGATTGAATTTCTTTCGGGTCTTTCATTTTAGTTTTTCATTCTTTTATTATTTATAAAGCTACGCATGCCCTTTCTAAAGAAGATAGAAATCTTTCCAGGCTCATCCAAACTTAAATTAATTAATTTATTTAACTCGCGATCAAATTCTTCCTCAAATTCTATAATTTCTCTTGGAATAGAAACAGTATAAGAATTACCAACCATTCTTAGTTTAACATGAAATTCTTTTTGCCTTAATGCTTGAAAATCTTTGTATGATTGTTCGTCTAAAGGGTGAAAATATTTCTTGTTGCAGTTATTGCATTCCCAGTATCTCAATCTAAAACCATCTCTATAAAGTTCTCCTTTAGTGGTTTTACGATTACAATCCTCGCACAAAACCGTTGTGTTAAATAAGTCTGCCATCTTGTATTACCTTATTGTGTATATAGCTTGTATACACATATTTATAAAGTTTTCGTTTTAATAGAATTACAAATAATCCTCTTTGGAAAATTTATTATAATGTCTCTAAGGTTTGGGAAAAATAACAAACATGAAATACAAATGTAAAAAATGTGGAAGCGAGAAGGTTGAGTTATTAAAACCAAAAAATTTGCTGGATGTCATTTCAGGGAAATTGAAAGAAAAAGTAAATTATCTACCGGCTCAGTTAACTATCATCTTAGTTATTTAAATAAAAATGGTTTAATTAAGGAAGAAAAAAGTGGAAATAATACAAGATATTTTCCTAAAGAGTTTAAATCAGAAAATAACAAGCTATTAGGATTATTAAGACAAAAAAGTATTAGAAGAATTCTTGTCTACATTATAACAAATAAAAATTGCTATCATGAACAGATTGTTAGTTTTGTTAAATTATCTCCCTCAACTGTTTCATGGCATTTAAAAAAGTTAGAAGAAGAAAAGATAATAGGATTTGTTAAAAAAGGCAGGAAAACATATTATAATTTATTAATTAGTAAAGATGAAATAGTTAATCTTTTAATTATCTATAAAGAAGGTTTTTTTGATTCATTAGTTAACAATGTGATTGAAACATGGAGCTCATAAAATAATCAATTATATAAGTTTATTCTATATTATAGTTTTATGATTAATGACATAGTTGATTTAAATTCTGGTATGAATCTAGTTTATGGAGAAGGCGCTACAGGAAAAACAACTTTAGCATTAATGTTAGCATATACTTATAGTAAATTTAGCAAGGTTATTTTTATAGATACTGAAAATGGTTTTAATTTTGACAGGTTTAAGCAAATTGCAAAAGAAGACTATGAATTATGCTTAAGGAACATTTTATTATTAAAAGTAAGTAGTTTTGAAGACCAGAAGAAAAAAATTACTAATTTAGTTAATACAAAAGAGATTGCATTAATTATTATGGATAGTTTAAGCAATTATTACAGATTAGAATTAAAAAAAGATCCTAAAGATACTAATGCTAAAATGGCTGAGATGTTAAGAATACTAAGGAACTTGAACAAGGAGAATACTAAAGTAATTTTAACAAGTCAAGTCTATAACAATTTTAACACAAATAAATTAGAAAGCGTTGGTGGGAACATGATTAAGAGGGTGTGTAGTTTTATTTTCAAGTTAGAAAAAAGTCCTAGAAAGATTGTAATTGAAAAACCGTTTGAAACAGAATATGAATTTGAGATCAAGGATGAAGGAATAATATTAAGGTGATTTATTCTCCTTAGCATGCTCTTCTAAATATTTTTTTCTTGATGGACATTCTACATTGATACAAAAATCATAAGGTCGTTTTCCTTGTCTGATCATTTTTAATCTAGGATAATTACATTCTTTGCAAATATCTCCCGGCTTCGGCAAGGCATATTTAGGCATCGAGAAAGTTGTTTTACATTCAGGATATTTATTACATGCAACAAAATAACTCTTGAATCTCCTATTGTATAATATTCTTAAATCTCCTTCTTTACATTTTGGACATTTTCCAATTATGCTTAATTCGTTTCTTGTTTCTTTATTTGCTTCTGCAAGTGCTTTTCCAATCTCTAATTCATGCTTTTTGAATTTTTCTAGTGTTTTTAGTAATATTTTTTTATTTTTCTCGACTATTTCTTCTTTAGTTTTCTTTCCTTCTTCAATTAATTCAGTTTCATCTTCAAATTCTCTTGTTAATTGTTCATCAATTATTTCTGGGGCATATTTCTCTAAAGTTTCTACAGTTTTAATTCCTAATTCAGTTGCTTGAATGCTTTGTTCAGTAATATATTGCCTATCATATAAAGTATCTATAATATTTGATCTTGTTGCTTTAGTTCCTAAATGTCTGGAC
>JBBSXG010000102.1:0-2308 GCA_038045885.1 Nanobdellota archaeon | reverse complement strand
TTGCTCCTACTAATATTGATATTGATGCTATTCCAATAAGAACTGCCTGAACTACTCCAAGTATTGTATTAACCTGTGCCTTGAGCTCTGATGGTATTATTACTTCAAAATCCTCATTATCTCTTGCTTTTTTTAGTTCTTTTATTGTTCTCTCTTTTGCTTTTTCTAAATCTCCACCTGTTCTAAGATAACCTGCGATTGCACTAACTTCTTCTGGCTTGTTAAAAACTTCTCTGCCATCTTCCAAGGAAATCCAAAACAATGTATCTACTTCTGACACACCTGTAGACTTAAGGATTCCAGAGACCTTAAAATCATAGCCATTAATCTTTATTTTATTATTAATACGCATCTCTTTGTCAAATCTTTTATCATCTTTTTCTGTATACTTACTACCTACTACAACTGCAAATTTTCCTGCTGTCTGAATACTATTGCCCTGAGCTACTTCTCTCCCCATTTGTTTCATGTCTTCATCAAAGGTTGATTTCTGCACTGCCTGTATTGTCCCATATAATTCTCTTTTGTTAAACTCTATATTTGCAGGAAGCCATAAAATTCCCGAAACTCTTTCAAGATCAGGAACCCTAGCAACTGCATCAATATCTTTTTTTGTAAGACCTTCTGCTCCTAATGGTGGACCTCTAAGCCCCTTAGGAACAACCATAACACGGTCAGCACCCATTTGATTAAACTGTGATTCAATAGCATTTTGTTGTTGCCAGCCAGATATTTGATCCTGTTTCTTTAATATTTTTTAATACCTTAAGACTCTCTTCTGCGTTTTGATAGTACTCTTGACTAAGATTATCATTTGGTTCAATTAGTTTTATTCCTTTATTTTGTTTTTTACACCAGCTTATTTTTTTCATATAAATCCCCAAAATATCTTACAACCTGCTCTGTATTATTAAAGATTATGTGTTTTTTATATATTTCTTTAGTTAAAGTTAAATTTAGACTTTTTATATTTATTATTTGTATCTTATGTATTTTTTTGTTATATATGTTTTCAAAATCTTCTATTTGTTTTGAAACATTTTTTTTACCTATCATTAATAAATCAATATCAGACCCTTTTGATAGTTTAGTTACTGCTGACCCAAAAATAATAAAGATATTTTCTGTAAAATAATCTGATAATTTTTCAAATAATATTTTCAAATAAGCATCTTGTTCTAGTTTTTCATTTAAGCTCTCTTTCTCAGCAATTATTAAATAATCAAATATCTTTTTATTTTTAAAATTAAGATTATATTCAATAATGTTTTTTCTCTCATTCTTTATAAGAATTCCTTCTTTAGTTAATAATTCTATATGGGGTTTTATTGTTTGATGTGGTTTTTTTAATAAATCTGCTATCTCTCTAAGATAATATCTTCTGCTGTAATCCATTAGGTACATTGAGATTATTTTGTATTTAGTAATTTTTTTTACCATGTGGTAAATTTACTTACTTTTAGTTTATATATCTTTCGCTTTTTAATTATTCATGGTAAGGCTTAAAAATGCAAAACTTATTGTTATTATTAAGTGGGCGTGCCGGAGCGGTCAAACGGGATAGAGATTTAATCGTCCAAGCTCAAGAGACCATCTAAGAGACCTATTGGCTTAGTGCCTACGCAGGTTCGAACCCTGCCGCCCACATTCATAATAATTATATGGATTTTCCCCATTTAGAATTCTTTTTCTTTCATCTAATGTTGTAAATGGTGGGCAGAAATTATACTTTTTCCATATTTGATATTTTGTTATATGTTTTGGATTGCTAGAACCTATTAACTTAAACCATTTATCAACATTTATTCCTCCATCGATTACTATCCTATGTGAGAGTTTACAATTTTTTTGTTTTTGTTGATAAGGTTTTTTTATAAAATTTTTTATTTCTAATTTATTTAGTATTTTATTAGCTTCTTTTATTAAATTAGGTGAAATACTCACAATATGGATTTTTATTTTGGTGTGATATTTTGGATTTTTTAAACTATAATTTTTTTCGCATGAAACACATCCATCTGTATCAAATAACCCTCTTAAAATAGATTTCATTATTTTCTTTGAAGAAAAAGCCCATTTTGGAAATTTTACAGTACTTGCTTTATTTCCTTTTTGCATTCCCAATTCAATTATTCTATTTATTACTTCTTTTTTATATAACCCAAATCCATAAACCCCCCAATATGAATATGCTCTTGGGCTTACTTTTTGAAAATTTTTTGAGAACAAAGGAGATAAGTTATTATCAAAATATTCTTTATCCTCTTTTGGGTGTCCTGTAATATAAATAGCATTTCCTCTTGTTTCA
>JBBSXG010000101.1:0-15065 GCA_038045885.1 Nanobdellota archaeon | reverse complement strand
GGGTAAGAGAGCACATAACTCAAAAAGTTAGCTCAGACGACTGAAGCTCGTGGTAAAAAGATCATGGAAATGATTTTTCCATAGTCATGGGTTCAAATCCCATCGGGCCCATTTTAATTTAAAGAGCAATCGTTAGGTTTAAATAAAAGTAAATAACATTAGAAATATGGTAAAAAGTAAAAAAGGGGCTCTAGAGCTTTCTGTTAATACTATTGTCGTTATTGTCATTGGTGTTACAATATTAACTTTAGGATTAGTTTTTGTTCGAGGCATCCTTGTCAAAACTACTGATTTAAGTGACAAGGCTTTTGAAGATGCAAACAGACAATTAGATGCTCTTGGAGGAACTGTTACTGAATTTGTTACTGTTGCCCCAGAAACTATAAGGGTAAAAGCAGGGGATACTACTGGACTTAGTGTGTTAATAAGAAATGTTGAAACAGGTACATACTCGGGGGTAAGAGCAAAATTAGAGTCTTATGATCAAAATGTAAAATGCGAATTTTTAGATAATACACAAGAAAGAACAATAAGAACTTTAACTCCAGGAACCGAAGAAAGGTTGAATATTAGAATTAGAACAACAAGATCTTCTATAGGAAGTTTTGGGTGTAAGTTTAGTTTAAGTGGCGGCGGAATAGAACTGCAAACATTTTCAACAAGCAGGGAAGTTTCTATAATCTCCAGTTAAGTTTTTAAATTACTTTCAATTCTTTAATTTATGAAGTTTTTATTATGTGGGTGCTTTCATGGAAGAATTCCTAATAAATTAATTTCTATTGCTAAAAAAGAAAAAGTCGATTACATCCTGTCTACTGGAGATTTTAACAACGCTGATAAGTTAAGAAAGATAATTTTTAAAAATTGGAAAAGTAAAAAAAGTTTGGAAGAAATTTTAGGAAAGAAAAAATTCAATAGATTATTTAAAGAATACATCTCTTCAGGCAAAAAAGTCTTAAAAAAAATAAACTCTTTAAATTTACCCATTATAACTTGTTATGGTAATAACGATGAATCATCTAAGTCCCCACAGCACCGAGATAAAAAAAAGAATAAAAAAGATTATATTGAGACATTAGTCAAAAACCTAAAAAACATAGAATTTTTAGATTTTAGATATAAAAAAATTGGAGATTATTTTATATATTTTATGGGGGGCTAAATTTCCTAAAAGAAAAAAGAAAAATTTGTTCCTCTTTTTGATAAATTTTTGTGAATAGGTAAGCAACCGATACATTTATATATCACCTAATACTTTATTATAACATATGCTACAAAATAATAACAGTTATAGAGTTCTAGAATTGTTCTTTAAATTTCCTAGAAAAGATTTTCAATTAAGACAAGTAAGCAGGCTAACAAAAATTGCCTTGCCTTCAACTAAAAAGTATTTAGAAAATCTAGTTAAGAATAAATTAATATTGGAGAATAAAGAAACTTTATACAAAAGTTATGATGCAAATATAGAAAATAAAGATTTTAGGTTATATAAAAAAATTTCTACTTTGTTAAAACTAAAAGAATTTATTGAGGAATTAGAAGAAAAAATAAATCCGGATGTCATTATACTTTATGGTTCTACATCTAGGGGGGAGGATATGGAGAATTCTGATATAGACATATTT
This sequence comes from Nanobdellota archaeon, assembly GCA_038045885.1. Lineage (GTDB taxonomy): Archaea > Nanobdellota > Nanobdellia > SCGC-AAA011-G17 > GW2011-AR20 > JBBSXG01. Next base: position 13,440 of record JBBSXG010000101.1, on the reverse strand, counting down.
GTAATGGGAAAAGAAAAATCAATCGATTTAGAAAAATTCGAAAGGGAATTAAATCGTAAAATACATTTAATCTTTGAAGATAATATAAAAAATTTAAGCGAAGAGTTTTTGAATAACTTAATAAATGGAATTATATTATATGGTTATTTGAAGGTGTTTTAAATGAGAAATACAGAAAATAAAACTAAAATAAATTGGTGGGAATTAAGGAATAAAGAATATTTATATTTAAAGAATAATATCCTCAAGAACTTAATAAATAAAGGTGTTAAAAAAGCCGGGTCTTTAAGTAAATTGTGTATAGTTTTAGGTACAACCCATTTTTATGCTAAATTAAATGATAATGCTGGGATTTCCCTTGGAAAGTTAAAACAATTGTTAGATTATTTAAGCATTAATTATAATTTTATAAATAATAAGATTTTAGAGATCAGAAGAGGAAATAAATATTCAATTAAAAATCCTAAACTTCCAATATATCTAAAAAATGAGGAGGTCGGAAGTCTTCTGGGTCATATGACATCAGATGGATTTTTAAGTTATGATAAAAGTAGAAAGGATTTTATTAGAACAACGTATTGTAGCCCGGATGAAGAATTGATAAATGAGTTTGTAGGTGACATCAAAGATGTTTTTGGTGAAGTCCATTTTAATGAAAGTATAGTTAGAAATTGTAAAACAATAAAATTTGGGGATAGCATAGTTGGAAAAGGTCTTAGATATGCAGGAGCACCTGTAGGTAAAAAGTATAAATTAAATAGGGGCATCCCTTGGATAATCAATTTAAACTATAAACTAAAGAAAAATTATTTATCAGCAATTTTTGATGATGAGGGTTCTGTTGGTGAACTACATAAACCATATATTATCTTATCTAGAAGTATTCATATAAATCTAACTAAAGAGGAAGAAAATCTGGTTGCAAGGTATGTAAAATCAAGAATGATAAAAAAGGTTTTTCCTACCGGCCATATCGGTTATTCCATTTCTATTAAAAATTTTATAAACATCGTAAAAAATCTAGACGGCAATTTATGTTTTAAAGTATTAAACGCTAAACCAAGATTACTTTTAGATGAGTCAAATCTTTTAAGAGAAAATTTTGACATAGAAAATTTTGTTTATGTTATAACTTTTAGTATAACTAATAATGGGGGTTACAGTGTAGCTAGCAGTTTAGTTATAAGAAGAAAAGACGATGTAGTTAAATTCTATAAAAACATTGGATTTAAACTTTATAGAAAACAAAATAGATTAAAAAATGTTCTTACAAGAGTTGGCTGGATAAACAATGGCTATTAAAGTTTATAATACGATGGGTGGAGAAAAAGAAATCTTTAGACCTTTACATGATAAGAACGTAAAAATTTTTGTTTGCGGACCAACTGTTCAGGATTATGCTCACATTGGACATGCAAAAACTTACGTTCAATTTGATGTTGTTGTCAAATATTTAAGATATAGAAAATATAATGTATTTTACTTGCAGAATGTTACAGATATAGATGATAAAATAATTAATAGAGCAAAAGAATTAAAAAAATTACCCTATGAATTAGCAAATGAATATGAGAAAAGTTTCTATGAAGATATGAAAGCGTTAAAAGTTGATTCTGTTAACAAATACGCTCGTGCCACCGATCATATTAATGAAATTGTTTCTCAAGTTCTAAGATTAATTAAATTGGGTTATGCTTACAAAATAAAAGATGGCTATTATTTTGATTTAAGTAAATTTCCAAGTTATGGTAAGTTATCTGGAAGAACAACATTAGAAGCAGAAGATTCTGTTTCTAGAATAGATGAAAGTATAAATAAAAAAAACAAAGGAGATTTTTGTTTATTGAAGTTTTCTAAAGAAGGAGAAACATATTGGGCTGTTGAGACTGAAATTGAGGTTTCAGATGGGGAATATGATAAAATAGTTAAAAATGCAATAAAAGATAATGATGAAGAATTTTTAAAATTAAATAAGATTGACAAAACAAAATGGAAAGTATGAAGTTATGCAAAGGTGGATGTGGTAGTAAAGCTTTGTATAGTGGATGGTGTGGATTAAGATGGAAGAAAGGAAATAAAATAAGTGTGATATGCCCGACAATCGAGCAAAAAAGGGGAAGGTCGATTTCTCGATACAGAATTAAAGAAGCTAAACTTGGGCTTAACCCGATGCAAAATCCAATAATATGTAAAAAAAACCATTCAATAGTTAGAAATAGAAAAGCATCTGAAACTTTTAAAAAATTGGCTAAGTTGAGACTTTTGCCACAGCAAACTGAAAGCAAATATAAAAGTGCTTTAAGATTGTCTAGAATTAGAAAAGCTTTACAAAAACTTGCTGCTGAGGGAAAATTAAATCATCAAATTGAATCTCTAGAAAAGAAAAGATTGCGACATAAAAAAATATCTGCAACTGTCAAAGCTCTGCATGCAAAAGGTTATTATATAAATAAAGGAATTAAAAAAATATTGTATAAATCAAAATTTAATGGAAAGATTTATTTTCGTTCAGGATGGGAGTCTGAAGTTGCAAAGTTTTTAGATTTAAATAATATTCATTGGTTATATGAACCATTTCCAATACCTTATATAGATGATGAGGGAAATGCGCATATTACAATTCCTGATTTTTATTTACCAAGATATAATCTTATAATAGAAGTTAAATCAGGTAGAAAAGATTTTTTGAGAAAGAGTAACATAAAGAATAAAGCAAAAGGAATAAAAAGAAAAGGTTTTAATTTTAATCTATGGATGGATAAAGAAATAGAAATGATTAGAAAAGGAAACAATGAATTTCTTTTAGAAAATATTAGAAATAAAGGTGAAAAAAATGCCTAAAATAAAATTTAAATTAAAATTTAGACCAGGATGGCATATTGAAGATACAGCTATAACAGAAAAGTATCTTGGACAACAATATGATATTCATGGTGGAGCAAGAGATTTAATTTTTCCGCACCATGAAGCAGAAATAGCACAAATGGAATCTATAACAAAGAAACCTTTAGTTAAATACTGGATGCATACGGGTTTCTTGAATGTAAATTATGAAAAAATGTCCAAATCTTTAGGAAATTTCATTACAATTAAAGATGCTTTAAAAAAATATTCTGCAGAGGTATTAAGGATGTTTTTTATTTCTACACATTACAGAAGTCCAATTAATTTCGACGAGAAAAATTTAGTACAGGCGCAATCTAATTTGAATAAAATAAAAAGTTTCTTAATAAACCTTGAAAAATCTGATGGGAAAAAAGACATTTCTTCATTAGTAAAAAAACTAAAACAAGAATTTATCATAAACATGGACGATGATTTTAATACCCCTAAAGCCTTAGCTATTATTTTCACTTTCATAAATAAGGTAAATAAATTGAAAGTTGATAAAAAAAGTGCTAGAAAGATTAAAGATCTATTTTTTGAAATAAATGATATATTCAACATTTTAAACATAGAAAAAATCCCAAAAGAAATAATTAAATTAGCTGAAGAAAGGTTAAAAGCTAGAAATTCTAAAGATTTTGAAAAAAGCGATAAACTGCGTGAAAAAATCAAGCATTTAGGGTATATTGTTGAAGATACTACTTCTAACTATGTTTTAAAGAAAATATAGTTGTCTTACATAATAAGTATATTCGTGAGATTTATATAAGATAAAATCCTACAAAATAAGTAAGAGAGAGTTGGATATTAGTGAAAAAATCTTACAAATTAAGTAAAACAACCAAGAAAAAATCTGGTTTAATAAATGTAAAGCAATCTGACGTGACAAGCTTATTAATTCCAACAAAAACTAAACCAGGAGTTTATGAAGCATCGGTTAAAGTTTTATATAAAGGGGATTATTATACTGCAACGAAAATATTTGAGGTTATTCCTGAAATCAGCGTAAAGGATTTTGATGTAAAACCTTAACATTACCAATAGTTTTAGTGTTAATTATAATCATTCCAATATTATTATCCATGAGAAAAAATATTCTACCTGAAGCTCCCGATAAGAAACCAGGGAAAAAATAAAGTTTTTATAGGAATGAAATCCAGTTTGTTTATGGAAAGCTTTTTAAACAGTTTATTTTTAAGAACCTTATGGCAACCATATTTGAAACAAACACGAATGCTCTTATTGATAAAACAGCAGGTGAACTAAAGAAGTTAATTAAAGCGCCAGAGTATAGTATGTATGTTAAAACTGGTGCTGGAAAAGAAAGACCTCCCACAGATAAAGAATGGTATTATAAAAGAGCTGCATCTATTCTAAGAAGTATTTATTTAAGAGGAGCTGTTGGAGTAAATAAACTAAAAATAAAGTATGCCAATAAGAAAAATAAGGGGATGGAAGGAGAACGTGTTTACAAAGCTTCTGGTAAAATAATTAGAAATATATTACAACAACTAGAAAAAGCTGAATTAATAAAACAAGTTCAAAAAGGAACACATAAGGGACGGATTTTAACTAACAAGGGAAAAGGTTTTCTTGATAAATTATCTAAATAAAATGGCGAGAAATAAACATAAAGCTAAAAAATTAAGATTAGTAAAGAAAGGAAGACAAAGAAGATGGGCTCCTTTCTGGACAGTTCCTAAGATTTATGGAAAAACCAGAAGAATTCATCCTGGAAGACATACTCATGTTAAAAGAAATTGGAGAAGAAATAGAACAGAGGCGTAAAGATGGCTGAAGAAAGAATTTATACAATACCCTTAAGAAAAGAATTTAGCAAAGCTCCAAGCTATAAAAAAACTAAAAGAGCTTTGACAGCCATAAAAGCATTTTTGATAAGACATATGAATGCAGAGGATGTCAAGATTGGAAAATATTTGAATTTAGAGTTGTGGAAACATGGCAGGCAAAATCCCCCTCCAAGAATCAAAATAAAAGCTATTAAAGATATTATAAAAATAAAAGATAAAGATGTCATTGTTGTTAGAGCTGAATTAATTAATGCTCCGGTTGAAGTTGTTAAGGAAGAGAAGACAAAAAAGAAAGAAGGAAAAGTTCAGGTTGAAGAAAAGAAATTAGAAGATAAAATTGAAAGACTAGAAGAAGAGAAAAAAGAAGTTCTTGAACATGAAAAAGTAGAACATAAAGAAAGAAAGACTAAGTCTTTTGTGGAGAAAACAAAACCAACACAAAAAGAAAAACGTTCTGGGATTATAGGAAGTACTGGAAAGAAATAAATTTAAATGTTACTTTCAATATTTTTTCTTAAATTATAACTATTTGCCCATTTAGCATAAGCATTCCAACCTTGAAAACTTTCAATAATTTTATCTTTATTTATTTCATTATTTTTATATTTTTCAATTTTTAAAAGCATTTTTCTTATATTTCTCTTTCTTAATAACTTAAAATAAAAGAAATTCCTAAAACCAACAAAATCTATTCCTTTAGAAAGTGGAATTATCTTAGATTTTTGTGAATGTAATTGTAATTTTAACTCATTATTCAAAAATTTATTAATTTCATTCTTCCAAAACTTAAGTTTATTTCTAGATTTATCTAAAATTACAAAATCATCAACATATCTTAGATAGTATTTTACTTTTAGTTTATGCTTGATAAAATAATCTAACTCATTTAAGTAAACATTAGCAAAAAACTGTGAAGTTAGATTACCAAGAGGCATGCCGTTTTCTGGTCGCCCCCCATTCGGGATGTTATTAATAATCTTCCTTATTAACCATAAAACATTCTTATCTATAATTCTTTTACTTATTATTTTCATTAAGATATTATGATCAACTTCATTAAAATAATGTTTTATGTCACATTTTAAACAATAGCCATTTACTTGGTTATTATTAAACCATCCATTAGGTTTACCATTCCTTGAAATTTTTCTTATAAAATAATAAAATCTTTTTAATGCAAATAAATTTCCTTTACCTTTCCTACTAGCACAAGAATCGTAAATAAATATTTTTTCATAAATTGGTTCGATAATATTGCATAAAGCGTGATGAATAATTCTATCTCTAAAATCTGATTTACTTATTTTTCTAGTTTTAGGATCGCGCAGAATAAAACTTTTTAATTTTCTGGGAGTATAAGTTAAATTAATTAATTCTTCTTGTAATTTTAATAAATTATTAATTAAATTTTTTTCAAATTCAATTACATAATCTTTCTTTGTTTTATGTCTTCTAGCTTTTTTCCAAGCAAGTACTAAATTACTTAAGCTATAAATTTTAGGATAAATATTATTAATTGTATGCATATTAAAATTAGTCTTAGGGGAAGGGCTATTCCGAACGCATAACCATTATCGTTGTCGTCATGGTAGTTGCCATTGACATTCAACCTGTTGTCGTTCCAGTTGGAATTCAACGCAGACTGTTTGTAGCTTATTAATTAAAAGTAAATCACCACCACTTCATATTTCCTAATTAAAGTACTTAATGTTGTGGTTGAATTTTATGACTTTCTTGATGAAAGTACTATTAACAAGCGTGTAGCCCTAACTCGGTTAACCTAGCTAAGACAAAAAAAAGAATTAATTATTCTTAATAAAGCTATTTATTTTTGCGCTTGACTGGCTTCGCCAGTATTACGTACCCCGAACGCACAACCACCACCGCCGACGACACGGAAGCCATCGACACCCAACCTGCCGTCGACCCAGAGGGAACCCAACGCAGTGTATCTCTTTGCTTCCCTATCAACATTTTGAAGAGCATTTACGTAAGGTTTATATTTAAATCTTTCAGCAACTTTAGCAACTAAATCCATTTGTTCTTCTCCAAATTGGGCAATTACATAAGGATTTTTAACAAAATCTGAAATACTTTGAGATTCAGTTTCAAAGCTACCTTCAACAAATCTTACTCTTGGATCTTTTGATTCATACATCTCTAGTAATTCTTTACTAGTTTGAGGCATTTTGCCATCTACATTATCATAAACAATAATTCTATTTCCTGGAATAGATAGATTTTCAGTAGAAGCCCATAAGTAGTTATCTTTAAATTTAGCTAAAACATCTTTAAGCTCAGGTTCATCTTTATCTTGTAATGCTAAATCTACTAAAGGGATTGTTTGAGATGAAGTTGGTCTAAGTAAACTGTCTAGGCTAACTTGATCCATGACACTTTGATAAGTACCTAGACCTTTTGCTGGATAAATAAAAGTTATAGTTCTATCTTTATAAGGAACATCTATTTCAGTTCTTCCCCTTCTTATGTTTGCTTTTGTTAAAGTTTCCATTTTACCTCTAAAAATAGAAAGATTAACCAGTATATAAACCTTTCTATTTGTTATTACTACAAAGTTGCAAAGACAGCTGGACAACTTTGCCACAAAGCTTTATAAACTAAAAAGCCTTATTTATCGACGAAAATGAATCATTTTAATAATGAGGAAAGATTGCCTTTTGAGAGAATTAAACGCGAGATCTTTATAAAAAAAGAATCTGAAACAAATTGGGGTTATGGACAAGATCCGTATAAAAGACCCATAAGCGAATTAATCAACTACGGGGTTTTGAACATGAATAAGCAAGAAGGTCCAAGTTCTCATCAATTTACAGATTATATTAAAAGAATACTAAATATCGATAAGGCGGGACATGGAGGCAGTCTTGATCCTAGAGTAACTGGCGTTTTACCTGTAGCATTGGGCAGAGCTACGAGAATAACTCAAAACCTACTAAAAGCTGGAAAAGAGTATATAGGAATCATGCATTTGCATAAAAGATTAAATGACGAATTAGTTTATAAAATAACTAACGATTTCCTAGGAAAAATCAAACAACTTCCGCCTGTAAGAAGTGCTGTTAAAAGGCAATTAAGAACTCGCGAGATTTATTATTTAAACATTCTAGAGATTCAAGATAAAGCTGTTTTATTTAAGATAGGTTGTGAATCTGGAACATACATTAGAAAATTATGTCTGACTGGAGATACTAATATAATTACAAATCCAAAAGGTTGTATAAAGATCAGAGATTTAGTTGATAAAGAATTTAAGAATTCTATTTATGGTTCTAAAAAAATTTCGGGTAAACATCACACGATTTCCTGGGATAATTATAAAATAATAAAATCTGTAATATCAAATATACAAAAAATTCCTTCCCCTAAAAATTTGTATTCTGTAAAAACGCAATCCGGGATAAGATTAAAACTTACTCCAAATCATGAAGTAATGATAGATACAAGAGAAGGTCCTAAGTGGAAAAGGATTTCAGAGGTAAGAGAAGGAGAATATATTTATTCTCCAAGAAAAATAGAATTAAGGACTATTAATCCTTACTTGGTTGATATTCTAAATGAAAATATTTTAGTTGCAGATAAAAAAGTAATAAAACTTTGTATTAAAGCTTTAAAAAATAAATTTAAAACTTTATATAGGGGATTAAAAATTTTAAATTTATTAAATTGTTCATTTCATAGAAATAAAAACGGTGGAATTAGAATAAAGGTTATTAAAAAAATCTGTCATAACACAGATTTGAGATGGAATTTTATAAAAAAACTTATAAAAACTTTTAAAGGAAGAAAGGGTTTAATTATCAAAATAAGAAACCCAAAAATAAATAAAAATATAGCATATATGTTGGGTTTTTTAATGTCTGATGGGCATCTAGGTAAAAGAACGATAAGATTTTTTAATAAAAATGAAACTCTAATAAATTTATTAAGAAAGGTGCATCTCAAAGAATTTGGAGTTAATCTTCATAAGAAGATAGACAATGATGGTTTGATTTGGTTGTCCTCTGGAAATTTTGTTTTGGGGCAAGTTGCTTATTATTTAGGGATTAGGTCTAATAAAAAAGAATCAGATCTTAAGTCTTTTGTAATTTTACCCAAAAATATAATATCAAGTTTTATTAAAGCTTATTTTGATGGGGATGGATCGTGTTTTACTGGAACAGAAAATAAAAATAGTAGACCTTCGATAACAATACATACAAAATACTACCATATTGCTAAGATTTTATATATTTTATTAAAAAGATTGGATATTAGAAGCCGTTTGGAGAAAACAGATAATGAATTAAGTGGCAAAGGTTATAATATAAGTATGAGCACTAAAAGTGATAAGATAAAATTTATTAATTTGATAGGTTGCAACCACAGCGAGAAAATAGATAAATTTGATGTTGTAAAAAAGAAATTAATGGGGAATTGGATTGATGGGGATTATGATTTAGCATCTTTAAAATGTTCTAATTTATTAAAGAACTTAAGAAATAGATATAATATAAAAAGGAATATTTGTGGAGAAGTTTATTGTAGAATAGAAAAGGGAAAAATAATGCCGGAAAGAGGGACAATTAGAAAGTTAGTAAAAAAATTAAAAAAATATGTAAGCAAAAAAGATAAAGAATTAAATGAGTTAGAAAGGATTTATAAAAGTGATTTTTACTTGGAAAAAATAATTAATAAAAAACAGATTTCTTCTAAAGACAAATTTGTTTACGATATAACTGTAGAAAAAACACATAATTTTTGCCCTGAAGGATCCCTAGTGGTTAAAAATTGTCATGATATTGGTAAAACACTTAATACTAATGCGCACATGGCGGCTCTTATAAGAACTAAAGCTGGTCCTTTTACAGATAAAACATGGCATACTTTACATGATTTAAAAGATGCTTATTATTTATATGAAAAAGAAAATAACGAAGAAGAACTCAGAAAAATAATCTTGCCAATAGAAAAAGCAGTTGAACACTTGCCTAAAATATGGGTTTTGGACTCTTCTGTCTCAAGTCTGTGTCATGGTGCCTATTTATCAATCCCGGGAATAAGCAAATATAATAATTTTTATGAAAACGAAACAGTTGCGGTAATGACATTAAAAAATGAATTAATTTGTTTAGGAAATACACAAGTTGATTCAGAGTTTATTAGTAAAAATGATAGGGGGATGGCAGTCAAAACAACTAAAGTATTTATGAAACGTGATTTATATTCTAGAATAATATAAAAAGTTAAATTTATATAGTAAAAAAATATATTATCTTAATAATATTTAAAAGAAGGGGGTGTAAAATTAATGGCAAAAGGTTCGAGTAAAATAGGTGGTTGGGCCTTTATTTTAGGAGTTGTTGTAGCTGTTCTAATTGGTTTGTTTGGAAATTTAAGCCCGCTATGGTTAACAATTTTAGTTGTTCTAGGATTATTAGTAGGGTTCTTAAACGTAACAGGCGCGGAATCTACTGATTTTTTATTAGCCGCAGTTGCTTTGGTAATTGTCGTTGCATTTGGTAGAGATGTGCTTAGTGCTGTTGCCTTACTAGGCAGAGTATTAGAAGCTATGATAGCTTTTGTTGTGCCGGCTACAGTAGTCGTTGCTTTAAAGGCAATATATTCGCTAGCAAGAAGTTAAGCTAGCTTTTTTCTTTTTTTAAATTAGTTTTATAAAGTAATAATTTCTCATGATATTATGAAAATTGGAGTAACTTTTAATGGTTTAGAAAAAGTATTAAAACAAGATACTAAAGGGAAAATAATTCATTCAGGAAGAGTTTTGTTTAGCAAGGGTAAATTGAATTCTGCTACTATGAGTTATGGTTACATTACAAGTTTTAACTTTAAGAATGACGAAGAAATTTATGAAAAAATTAAAAACTTAAAGATTAAGGTAAATAAAGATTTTAGAGTTGATTGTTCCAGAGAAGGGAATCATAATTTTAGCTCGCAGGAGATTAGACAAAATATTGGAGAAATAATTTATAACAAGGGAAATAAAGTTAATTTGGACAGCCCAAAAACAGTAGTATACATTGACATTATTGATAATTTTTGTATTATTGGACTAAATTCTAAAAAGTTAAAAAGAGACTATAAAGTTAGAACAAGTAATAATAGTTTAAACGCTTCTGTTGCTTACTCACTTCTTAAATTATCAAAGTTTAATAAAAATAAATCATTATTAGATCCTTTTTGCTCTGATGGAACAATATTGATTGAAGCAGGTTTAATGAAAGGAAAAAAATTATATGGACTTTGTCAAGATACTAAAAATGCTAGCATTAATAGCAAAATTGCAAAAGTGAAGATAAATTTGTACCAAGAAAATTTATCTTGGTTAGATACTTTATTTAAAAAAGATTCATTAGATTTAATTATTTCTAATCCAATATTTCCAAGTAAAACAAAAAGTTTTAATTTCGTTGAGAAAATTATTAAAGAGTTATTTCATCATTCTAGTTACATTTTAAAGAAAAATGGTTTAATCTTATTAATATCTCCTAAAACTGACTTGCTTAAAAAATACGCTGAAATATATAAGTTTAAGGTTAAGGAAGAATTAGAGATTATTATCGGCGGTTTAGATTATAAAGTATTAAGCTTTAAGAAATATATTTAAATAGAGACTTATTATATAAAAACAAGATGCAACCAGAAGAACATTTAGTAAAACAAAGAGTTGAGAAACTAGAGAAGATAAAGAAACTAGGAATAAATCCTTATCCCTATAAATTTGAAGTTAAAGATTTTTCCCAGGATATACTAAACAAATATAGTAAATTAAAAAACGAGGAAAAAACTAAAGATAAAGTACAACTTGCTGGAAGAGTAATTACCTTAAGGCCGATGGGAAAGATAGCTTTTGGTCATTTACAAGATTATAAAGGCAAGATTCAATTTTTTATAAATGAAAAAGAACTAAGCAAGAAAGAGTTTGATTTATTTAACTTATTAGATTTAGGAGATATTATTGGAATTACTGGAGTAGTCTTTAAAACTAAAGCCGGAGAGATAACTGTTTTAGTAAGTAAACTTGAATTATTGACTAAATCCTTAAGATCATTACCAGATAAATGGCATGGCTTGCAAGATATTGAAGAAAGGTACAGAAAAAGATATGTTGATTTGATTGCAAACCCGCAAATTAAAGAAGTTTTTGTTAAAAAGTTTAGGATAATTAATTCTGTAAGAGATACTTTAAACAAAAATGAATACATTGAAGTTGATACTCCTATAATTCAACCAATTTATGGCGGAGCAAACGCAAAGCCATTCAAAACTTATGTTAATGATTTGAAGAGAGATGCTTATTTAAGAATTTCAGATGAACTTTACTTAAAAAGATTAATTGTTGGAGGTTTTGATAAAGTTTATGAGATAAGTAAGGATTTTAGAAATGAGAGTATAGATAGTTCACATAATCCTGAATTTACAATGCTTGAATTCTATCAAACTTATGCGGACTATAATGATATGATGAAATTAACACAAGAAATAGTGTTAAATGCTAATAAATCAATTGGAAATAAAAATGAAATTGAGTTCCAAGGAAATAAAATAAACTTTAAAACACCATGGAAAACAATGACAATGAAAGAAGCAATAAAACAATATGGAAAGATAGATGTTGATAATTTAAATGATAAAGAATTGTTTAAATTAAAAGACAAATATAAATTAGAACATAAGGGTCCTTTAACTAGAGGTTGGCTAATTCAGTTATTATTTGAACATTTTGTCGGATCTCATTTAATACAGCCTACTTTCATTGTAGAGCATCCTAGAGAGACTACCCCATTATGTAAAGGTAGCAGAAAAAATTCAGAATTAATAGAAAGGTTTGAATTATTCATAGCTGGAATGGAAATAAGTAATGGTTATTCTGAATTAAATGATCCTATAGTTCAAAGAAAATTACTTGAAGAACAAGCTAAAGAATTAAGGGCTGGGTTTGAAGAAGCTAACCCAATGGATGAAGATTTTATCAGAGCAATAGAACAAGGAATGCCTCCTACAGGGGGTTGCGGGATAGGAATAGACAGATTAGCAATGATATTTTCTAGCTGTAATTCTATAAAAGATGTTTTATTATTTCCAATGATGAAAGAATTAAGTTAAATTTATATATTCTAATAACATTTTATCTTTATGAAAGGAGCTTTGGTTGTTAGGACAAGCATTAAAGATGTGGTTTTAAAATACGGCAAAGATAAAGTAACAAATGTTTCTATGGATTTTGCCAATGAACTAAACAAAAAAGTTGAAGATTTAATCGAAAAGGCTGTTAAAAGAGCAGAGCAAAATAATAGAAGAACAGTACAAAGTAGAGATTTATAATTCATTTTCTATTTTATTCACAATTTTTTTTCTTAAATTGTAGGTATTACCAGTTTCCAAATGCGCAAATAAAGCTTCAATTTTTTGGATAAATTTGTTATAATTTTTTGTTTCTTCATATTCTTTTAAAATTAAATTTATTTTCTTCTTTAATAATTTCCTTTTTTTTCTTTTTAAAACCCTATTATAATAAAAATTTCTGAAACCGAGAAAGTTAATTCCTTGTTGCATTTTAAAAATTTTGGACTTTTCCTCATGCAGTTCTATTTTTAGATTATCTTTCAGAAAATCATTAATTTCATTTTTGTAAATTTCTAGGATGTTTTTATTTTCATGTAAAATCATAAAATCATCAACATATCTTAGATAGTATTTTACTTTTAGTTTATGCTTGATAAAA
>JBBSXG010000100.1:0-5999 GCA_038045885.1 Nanobdellota archaeon | reverse complement strand
CATCTTCTGTTTCAGATGGAAATATGATTGTTCTATCTTTAAACACATTAATAGCAGCAGGCATAAACATATCTTCCTGTAGATATTTTATTTCTGAAAGAGGATTATTTTTTGGAAGTGTTTGTAAATCGCCTCTGGCACTTTCATTAAACAAGATCATTTGTTTTATTTTTTTATTAGCTCTTTCTTTATTCCATTTAACAAAAAATCTATTTGCTTTGTCCGATCTTTTTGGAATTCCGTAAGCAATATAACTTTCGCCTTTATTCATAAGGTTTAAAGCGTCATAAAAAGCTACTTCCAATCCTTTGAAACCGTGATAAATTTTGGCTTCTTGTTTAAATTTCGCTAGTTTCTTTTTTAATTCTAATTTTGGTATTATTTCCTGAATCTCTTTTTTTTGTGATTCTAATTGTTTTTCTTTATCATCAATAAAGTTAATAATTCTATTTGGATCAGAAGCTTCAAAATATTTAATTTTTCCTTTTAAAATATAATTAACTAAACCTTTTTTTATTAATTTATCCAATATTTCGTAAATTTTAGAACTTGAAACATTAGACTTTTCTATTATCTTTCCTGTTGTACTAGGTCCTAATTCTAATAAAGTAAAGTAAACCTTTATTTCAGATTTGGTTAATCCTATATCTTCTAAGATTGTTGTATCCATAATTTTAAAGTGTATTTTTGGTATTTAAATTTATCTATTTTCTCCCCCCTAAGGGTTAGAGATAATTTATATAGTTATAATAATCACTTAATAGTAATTACTATAAGGAGGTAAAATAAAATGATGAAAAAAATAATCATGCCGTTATTAATTGGAACATCGCTTTTGTTATCACCAAAAGCTAAGAGTCAAGTAGATGGAAGTATAGAGGGAATAAAATCATTCGAACCAAAACAATCCTACATGAGACCTAGCACTTCGTATAAACTACCTTTAGAATTAGAAGGATTTAGTTTTATGGAGTTTTATCAAGATGAAAGTTATTTCGGTAAGACAACACTAGACAAAAGTATAGTTGGAGACCTAGGAGTAACTGGACAAGCTATTCATGGAAGTGGGTTTGATGATAAGTATGGAATTGGTTTAAGTCAAGTTATTTCAACATCTGAAAAAGCTTTCCTAAAAGTTCATGTGTATCCTTTATGGATTGATAGTAAAGGTAAATCAGTTAAAGATGGAACAACTTTAGGTTACTTTGGAAGTTTGAAATTACCATTTGATTTAGAATTAAGTAGCTTTGGTGATTGGAAGATAGGCCCTAAGGGATTAGAGTGGGATTATGGTGAAATCAGCTTAGAAAAAAAGTTGACAGATAAGTTATCAGCATCTTACATTCCTGCATTAAAATCTAAAGACAAAGGTGGAGCAATTCCAAGGTTAGAACAAAGAATTGGTTTGAAATATCAGTTCTAACTTTTTCTTTTTTGCAAATGTTTAAAAGCGTAATTTTATAGTTAATTTTATGGAAGACTATTACAAAGAAATTTTAGAAAGCAAGGAAGATTTAGATAAAGCAAAAATTAATGTAGCCAGAAAGTATCATTTAAGTAAAATTCCAAGGAACATTGATTTAAATTTAGAAGATAATAAATTTAATTTAAAGACCAAGCCCGTTAGAACAATTTCGGGGGTAGCCCCAATAGCAATAATGACTTATCCTGAGAATTGCAAACATGGATCTTGCACTTTTTGTCCAGGGGGGGTAGGAAGTTATTTTGGAAATGTTCCTAAAAGTTATACGGGAAATGAACCTGCATCAATGAGAGCTATAAGAAATAATTTTGATCCCTATTTACAAGTCTTTAACAGATTAGAACATTATATTTTAATGAAGCATATTCCGAATAAAGTTGAATTAATAATAATGGGGGGGACTTTTCCTTCTTATGATATTAATTACCAAGATGAATTTATTGCTTATGCACTAAAAGCCATGAATGATTTTTCAGATATATTTTTTGAAAATAATGAATTTAATTTTAATAAGTTTAAGGAATTTTTTATGCTTCCTCATGAAGTCAAAAATAAAGAAATTATGAATAATTTACAAGAAAGATTATTAAAAATAAAGGGAAATCCTAATTTAGAAAAAGAGCAATTAAGAAATGAAACTTCTAAAATAAGATGCACTGTTATGAACGTGGAAACTAAACCAGATTGGTGTTTTGAACAACATTTAAATCAAATGCTTAAATTAGGAACTACAAGGATTGAAATCGGGGTGCAAACTTTGTATGATAAAATACTTAAAATTACTAATAGAGGGCATACATTAAAGGATACTAAAAAAGCTATCCAACTTACAAAAGATAGTTTTCTAAAAACCTGTATGCATATGATGGTTGGGTTGCCAAAGACAACAGAAGAAATGGATATTAATAATTTTAAACAATTATTTAAAGATGAAAATTATAAGCCAGACGCATTAAAAATATATCCTTGCTTGGTTATGCCGGGTACACCTTTATACTTACAGTATAAAAAGGGTCAATTTAAGCCGTTAAATACAGAAGAAGCTGCTAATTTGTTATTAAAGATAAAGCCTTTAATTCCAAGGTATACGAGGGTAATGCGCATACTTCGCGATATTCCAACAAAATTTACTGTTGACGGGGTCAATATAACTAATTTTAGGCAATATCTACATGAGCTAATGAAAAAGAATGATATAAAATGTAATTGTATAAGATGCAGAGAACCAAAAAATAATAAAATAAATTTTGACAAGGTTAAAAGATTAAGATATGACTATAATTCTAGTGGTGGAAAAGAGATCTTCCTTTCTTATGAAGATATTTCCAATGATACTCTACTTGGATTTGTAAGATTAAGAATTCCTTATAAACCATTTAGGCCAGAAATAACAAATAAAAGTGCAGGGATACGTGAAATACATGTATATGGTAACTTAGTTCCAATTGGAGAAAAAAGTCGAAAAGATGCACAACACCATGGCTATGGTACAAAACTAATGCAGGAAGCTGAAAAAATAGCTAAAGAAGAGTTTGATATAAACAAGATGATCGTCCTTTCCGGAATTGGAGCAAAAGAGTACTTCTATAAATTTGGATATAAAAATGATGGTGTTTATGTTTCTAAATTGCTGCAATAGTCTTAAATAATTACTTATAACGGGTTATTCATGATTAAAATATTAAACACACAAGAAACTTTTGAAATGATTTCTTATGTAGATAAAACTTTAAGAAAGGTAAATAGTTGTTTTTATTATAATACACATATGAGTTCCAGAGTAGCAAGCTTTGTAATACATAATCACGAATTAGAAGAAAAATTCCCATTATTATTTCCTAAAGATGCTGGTTGTTATATTTCTACACTAGTAAATTTATATTCAATGGGATATTCCTTAGATCAAAGTTTCATTTTAGGAAGTAATAGAAACAATGAAGGAGAAGAATGGAAAGCTGAGGTAAAAATGGCTAGTCTTCATAATATTAATAGATTAATTAAAGAATTTGGTCAGATATTAGTTCCAGATAAAAACTTAGATATAATAGATGCAAGATATGGAGACACTAAGATTACTCCATCTATAATAAATTTTTTTGGAGATAATAAAGAATACTATTTTACAATGTTGACACTTGAAAGAGTTATAGAAAAAGAATTAAAGGATTTGCCGTTAGAACTAAACTTAAAAATATTTTATGAGTTTTTTGAAGATTTAAGTCACCCTTATAAGTTTTCTTAAATAAATATTTATTATGAAAAAACGTAAAGATATCGGTGTTGATGTAGATGGGGTAATTAGAAATTTTCCTCTAAGCTTGATCAAAAGATACAAGAAATATTATCCTGAACATGATGTTGTTCCTTTAAGAAACTGGAGCCATTATGAATTACATCCTTACTTTCCCATAGGCAAAGGAATTCATAATTTTTATTGTGAAGAGCATCCTGAAGAGATCTATCTAAACGCCATAAGATATTCTGGAGCATTAAAATTTGTGAAAGAATTAAGCAAAGATTTTAACGTTGTTATTGTCACAAATCAGCCTAATGAATATTTAGATCATCTTACAAAAGAATGGTTAAAACTTTCTTTAATGCCTTATGATTATTTTTTTCCAACACCCGATAAAACTAAATTTAAGGGAGAATATATTTTAGAGGATGCATCCCATCATTTAGAAGCAATTTTAGCAAAAGGAAATGCAGTTCCAGTATGTTTTAGCCACCCTTGGAATCAAGACTGGACAGGATTAAGAGTTAAAAACTATCAAGGATTTCTAGATTTAATAAGAAATAATCATTAATTACCACTCAAAATAGATAAGAAAGTTATATAAATATTTAAGTGTTGTTAAGTTTATGGACGACGTGATGCAATTAGGCGGAAGTATTTCTTTGGCTGGTTTTAAGGATTTAGAACCTGCTAAGATGATTGTTGTAAAAAAAATTACTGGAAATTACGTTAGAAAAATGCAGGAAAAGAATAATAAATTTGAAAGTTTAAGTTTACATCTTAAGATAGTACACACAACTAAATTTGAACTACAAGTAAAGGCAATGGTAGAAGGCAAGCCACATAATTCTGAGATTACAGATTTTAACTTATTCTTTGCATTGGATAAAGCTCTTGGTAAAGTGCTAGAATCAATTAGTTGACTTTTTCTCTTTGTAAAATCTCAAGTGCATTTGTTTTGTTCTCTCTTTTTCTCTTTCTTTAACTAAAAAAATATTTAATTGGGGATCTTCTAATCTTGGATAAACCATTCCTGAACTTTTTTGATCGCAAATTTTTTGATATTGGCATCTTCCACACTCAAACCTATTTACAGGAAATTCTAAGGATCTAATTCTAGATTCAAGATCATCTAAATTTTCTTTTAATTCATGATAATGCTGATCTTTTCTTGGAGTTGTAATTATTGTACCGGACCTCATATGATGATATTGCGTTTTAATTTCAGGACTGATAATGTATTTTTTTCCCCTAAGTTCTTCAGGATTATGAATTCCAAATTTCTCTGCAAAATCCTGATCTTGATGTGCTTTACAACTAATCGCAAGAGCATACAATGTTAATTGAGGTAAGTAATTTAATTCAAATTCATTTTCAAACCATTTTCCTGTTTTATGGTCTCTTATTATAGCGCCTTTTCTAACTTCATCTACCCTTAAATTAAAGAAATTATTATTAAATTCGAATCTCATCGGAATTTCTACGCCTAATGGAGGACCCTCATCTAAATATCTTTGATAAGCTTGATGACAAATTTGTTTTATTAATCCAATTTGTTCCCATGGTTCATTTTTATCTTTCCATTCTATTTTTTTGCCTTGTATCTTCCCCTCTTTTATTACATCTTTTATCCAAAGAGCACGAGATTGTTTATAAAATGACTCTGCAGACTTGAAAGCAACTTCTAAATTTCCAAAATCCCCTTTATACAGGCTGTTCATTCTTTTATGCAAGAATATCCCTGTAGCAAAATAACTTGGAATTGGAACTTTTTCTCTTTTTACATACTCAAAATAATATTTTTTTAGACAAGATTGAGCTACTCTTAACCTAGTTGGACTCCACCAGATTATATCTTTTAGGGTTTCTATCATGATAATTTATACAAAACAAATAAGTTTAAAACCCATTCTAAAAGTTCAATTCTACGAAATTTATATTATATGAAGAATTTCCAATAGAAGAAAACTTAGCTGGATTAAGCCATGTAGATTTTTCCGTAGATCTAGTTTTATCGTCTACTAGCTTACAGGAATTCAATAGATTGAGGAATAAAGTAAAATCTAAGTATGTTAAGAAGATTGGATATCGGCCTGTACTTTCTGAAGGAGAAGATTATTGGATGAGTCATTTTGCGAAAAAAAAGGGCTTGAAGGAGTTATTAATGAGCTAAATATTCATAGATAACTTTATAAATCAAAATTTTACTTTATTCTTTGAGTTAAAATGACAAAGCGTTTAGGCGGATTCAGGAGAAAAACTAGGAGCAAGTTAAGAAAA
>JBBSXG010000099.1:0-14341 GCA_038045885.1 Nanobdellota archaeon | reverse complement strand
TTTAATTGTTCTTAAGCTGTAATTTCTTCTCAGCATTTCTTTTTTCATTAATTCTTGCAGATCCATTTTAAATTAAAAAAAGAAAAATTATTTTTCATCAACATCTCTTATTCCTTCTTCTGTTACCTTAAATACGCATTCTGAATCCGGCAAACTCGGAGAATCAATAACTCTCGCAACCCTAGTACCTTTTTTACCTTTTCTTAAATACAGTCTTGTATTTGAGGCGTGGGCCAATATGTGACCACCAATAGGAGTAGTCGGATCTCCAAAGAAAACTGCTGGATTGGCCATAACCTGATTTGTTATATAAACAGCTAGATTATAAGTCTCTGCCAATTTAAGCAACTCATGAAGATGTTTGTTTAATTTTTGTTGTCTATCGCTTAAACTTCCTCTTCCGATAAACTCACTTCTAAAATGACTCATTAAAGAATCTACGACAACTAATTTTATAGGGAGATTTTCATTTTTAATTAACTCTTCTATTTTACTAACAATCAGCATTTGATGGTCCGAATTAAATGCTCTTATAAATTTAATATTTTCTAAAGTTTTAATCGGATCTAATCCGATTGCTTCTGCCATTTGTTTTATTCTCTCTGGACGAGCTGTAATTTCTGAATCAATATACACGGCCATCCCTTCAGCTCCGCCTTTTTCTTTAGGTAATTGCACATTGACTGCTAGTTGATGTCCAAGTTGTGTATTATGTAGTATAGTTGGCATTTCTCCGCCTAAGAAATTGTGTCCTTCTGGAACAATAAAGTCATAAATATAATCGTTGTATTCAATCTCTTCTAGGGAAACTATTTCATCCCAATTAAAATAAAGTATGTTCATTATATTATTCATGAACTCTACTGTAGCTTTCCTTCTTAACTTTAATTCCTCGACTAATAAAGGTTTTATTTTGTAAATTGTTTGTTTATTTCTCTTTGGAATACCTCTTTGAGTATAATTTGTAAAACAAGATCCACTTAAATCTAGCTTATCCTTAAATTTGTTAAAGGCAAAAGGCAATAAATCATGTAACCTTAGGACTTGTTCTTTATTCAGGTTTTCAAAGTTATTAGCAAGTTCTATTGATTCATCAAAATAATTTAAACTCTTAGCCAGCAATCCGAGTAGTTTTAAAGATGTTTTTAGATTCATTGACTTATTTATATAGGAAGGTGTCATTAAATAGGTGTAAAGTATTTTTGAATCAAAATTTCTTTTTCCGATAAGCTTTCTTGTATTCCTTCTATTGCCTCCTAAAGTCTCTTTATACATTTTTCTTATGTACTTGATGATATTTCCCTTAAAACCATATTTACTGTTCTTATATTTATAATAATCTACTTTTTTAATTTTAAATGGAAATTGGTTAAATAATTCTTTATACTCCCCACCAACTCCAAGATTATAGTAATAAGTTTTGTATTTTTTATTATAATCTCTAGTCGATGTTGCTGGGATACCTAAAGTTAATAATAAATAACTCAAACCAACAGAAAGTTTTTTACTTTTTGTAGTCATACTAACCTCTCTCTTTGGTAAAAACCCGTCTCCATCTAAATAACCAGCAAGAAAATGCTTTTTTAATTTAGGGGATAATGAAAAAATAAATTCCGGAATAAATTTATTAGCAGAGTTACTTTTAAATAATTCTTTGCAGGAAAGTCTTTCTGCAGATTTATGCCTTACACTAATATGGTAACAGGGAGTTTTTGTTTTTTCGTTTATTTTAACACCGATTCTAGCCTTGTAGTTATCTTTTTTATAAAGATATTCCAAGATCCAATCCTTTATCAACTCTGAGCTATTTGAAATACTAAAACAATTAGAACCTTCTGCAACATAAAGTCCAAGAAAATATGCATCATCTTCATCTATGTCGCTCTCTATGTTAAGATCCTCGTAGTCAATTAAATAAGGTGTAGCAATTAAATCACCTTTTAGAAAAGCTCCTGCGGGTTTCCATTTAATTCCATTATCAAAAGTTAAAAGTTTATGGGGTTTTGTTATTTTAATGGTTCTTCCTCTTACTGTTTTAATTATTAATATTTTATTTGCATGCATTTTAAATATAGCCTCTGCTTTTGTCTTTCTTATTCCTTCTTTAGTTAAACCAAGAACGGAAATTGGGGGAGTTTTTACGATATGACCATTTTCATATTCTTCTTCTTTATTTATTTCTTTATATTTACGATATACGTCCTCTATATTTTCTAGATGTGTTTGATTTGGATTAAAGTAAAAAACCGGCGTATCTTTACTTACGCACTTTGAAACTCCAAATTCACCATATGCCTCTGTTATCCCGTTTGTTTCTACACCACCAGCAAGCAGATTATCAAAGGCTTTACTTCCAGTAGTTATTCTATCTATGTTTTGCCTTTTTTCTAATAATTCATTACCTGTTTGAAATCCAATATCTAATTTATTTCTCGCAGTATTAATTATTTTTCTAGCAGTTGCTTCTGTTACCCCTGCAATTTCAACCATATCAGCAGGGCTTGCTACTGCTATACTCATTAATGTATTAAAACCAGCTTCTTCTAATTTTTCTGCTGTTGCTGCCCCAACTCCAGGTAAGTCTGTAATTTTAAATTCTTTTTTCTCAGTTTTTTCTGCCATTTTTATTCACCTTCTTCCTCTTCTTCCTTTTGTTCTTGGTTTAACAATAATTCTTCTTGAGCTTTTTGTAAAACTAATATACATTTTTGGATATCATTCCTTCTTAAGTTTATAACATCAGAACGCCAGATATCCTCATCTTTTTTCTTGTATCCTCTGCTTAATGTGATTGTTTTAAATTCAACTAATCCTCCGTTAAACTCTTTTTCATTGCTCCATATAGCAGTTTCTATATTACCAGATCTAAATTTTTTTATTGGGCGATTTGCCATTTTAATTCCTCCTTTGCTTTCGCATTTTTTTCAAATTAAAAATTAGTCTTCCTTTCGGGTTTTGTTTAAGACTTAAGATAAATATAGTAAAAGAATTTATAAAGGTTATGTGCGTGTTTGTCCTCATGTCCACCTGTAGGATATATATTTTAGAGCATATAATAGAACAAGTAAAATATATTAACAACGGTTAAAATCAATAAAAAAACTTTCTCAAAAATTCCATTAGTCTTAACAAATCCTTTTATTCTAAAGCTACTTGGATAAAAAATATAAACTCCTTGCTTTGTTAATCCATCCAACAATAAATGGCTTAAATATCCTAGATAAAAGGGAATCCAGTACAATCCAAAAAAAGTTCTTATTAATATTGCAACAATAGTTGCAAATAAGACACTATGAATTAATTTTCTATGTCCAAAAACAAGATTTATTATCCAAGAAAAAATAAATAATTTTCTTCCGATGTAACTTTTCCCGTGATCAATATCTGGCAAAATTCCGGAAAATACTAATATCATAATAAAAATTAAAGAATTTAAATCAAAATATCTAAAAGTTAATAACGAAATTAAGAATGCAAATAATAAATGGGTTTTAAACATCAATTTCTTCTACAATCTGTTTTGCAACTTCCTCAGATTTTAATTCTTCAAGATCATTAACAATGAATTCTTTTCTCTCAAACATATCATTCTTAGTTACTTTTCCGTTGAATCTATATTGAGTTCCTAAAAAATTCGTCCTTACTTCCTCAAAGTTTTCTGCATTTCCGTTTAATATCTTTTCAGCAACATTCCTAAAAGCAACTACTCTTATACTATCCGTCCCGTCATCTAAATATAAATTTAATATCGGATTCTTGACAACGCTTGCATTTGGATGAAACCCACATTTTCCCATTTCTGGATTTACTTTTTTATTGCATTGAGAACACGCATCATAATATCTTGGTTCAAAAATCTGTACAATTGTTCCTGCAATGCTTACATTCTCTCCAGGATTCAAATCTTTAATCTGTTTTTTGTTAAATTCATTCTTAAGTTTGACCTCTCCAATAGTCTCCTCAGGATTTATTTCAAGTAAAGAACGATTTCCCATATGGATTTCCTTAAAACCATTATTTTCTTTAACATAAACATTTTTTATTTTAATTATCTTGTCTAGTCCAATATTATCGTTCTCGATTTCTTTAATGTGATTAGTATCCCACATAACTACTCTTATAGTTCCTGTCTCATCTCCGATTAATAATGATCCTATCTTACCTTGTCTTGTTCCATTGTCAAATTCTCTTACGGAATAAATTTGTAATACCTTTCCAACAAGATTAACAGAACCCATTCCGGCAACAACTTGATTAATCTTTAAGCTTTTTTTTGTAAAATCTTCATATATCTTAACTCCAAGTTCATTAGCAACAATATAAGCTGCTCCTTCCTTGCTAATTAAATCATTAAGATCATTAAGCTTTTTTCTTATCCTTGCTTCGACTTCGGCTGGTGTCAAGCCTTTCTCAGCTTGTATTTTCTCTAAAATTTGGTAATAACTTAAATTCATCATTTAAAATTTCACTTCCCCTCGATTTTCGTTGTTTATTCCAAACTTAAAATTTATTTTCTTAAATTCAGGCAATGGTGATAAAGTGAAAGTGTTTTTATTGTTTTCTATTGTAAAGTATATAGTATTAGAACCTTCAAGAGATCCCTCTAATAAACATTGGTTAATTCTCTTGTCAACAGGGCAACTTTCTATACTATTTTTTAAAGCATTAATTTTCCCAAAATCGATTAATGAATCGTACTTAAATTCATGCTTTACAGTGTATCTAAACTCAAAATTTCTTTTCTTACTAGAATAAGTATTATCTGAAAGTTCTATGTTTATTATATTGTCATTCATGCTAAACTCTTGTAATTCTAGGTTATAATTTGTTAATTCTTGCTTTAAAATTTCTTCAAAATTATCTTCTAAGTTAGGACTACAGTTAATACTATTAAGAACCCATACTTTATTACATTCCTCCTTTACTCCTCCGTTATTTGCAAACTTTTCAGTAGCCTTTATCAAGGAATATTTTATAGCTTGTTCATTGTAAAACAAATCATTTTCAGATTTTTTATAAGAGTCTACTAGCTCGATAACATTTTGTCCTATATTTGCTTCGTAATTTAGTTCAGGATCTTTCACAACAAACACATAAAATGCGTAAGTCAAAATAAATAAGATTGCTATTGCTAAAGTTGGCATGAATATCCCTTTCTTATTCATTTTCGCACCCCAAAATTAATATGGCAATGATTTTTTCTGAATTAAATCCGGGAATAAAGGCGCTTGAGCTTGCATAATTTATTTTCTTTTTTGTAAAGATGCTAAAAGGGTTTCTCTGATTTTCTATTGAAGAACTCAAACTAAAATCAGAAGCAGAGTCAAATAGCTCTTCATTATTAACTTCTGCCTTTAATATCCATTGATTGCATGTTTCTTGAGAATAATATTTATCAAATTGCTTCTTAGTTAATTTCTCAATTTCATTGTAATCCTTTTTTGAATAAGAATATGCTATCAGCTCAGAGAATGTTAAATCATTAAAACTTGTTTTAGTTTTTAAGTAATTTAGCAAGTCAATATTAACCTCATTGCTTTTCATAGAAGTAATTTTTTCTTCAACTCTATTATTTCCAACAACGCTTACGACAATAAAGAATAAAGTTAAAACTAATACAATTAGAATCAGGCTGAATACAAACATTAGTTCTTCTTGTCCCTTTTTCATTTTTGATTTAATATTTCTATGTTTAATAATCCCTGTTCTGCTTCATCATTTTTTATTAAAACGTAAAATGTCCTATTTGTACAGTAAAAATTTTTATCATCAAAACAAAATTCAAACTTTGCTAGTTTTTCATTTAAAGTAAGAGTATTTATTAAATTAGTAGTCAAACTTAATCTAACACCATATCTTGTTGAGTCAAAACATTTTCCCAGGTTAGTCTGTGTAAATTTATTAGCGTCTATAGTTCCGGGATAAACTCTTGAATCTTCATATGCCAAACAATCTTTATCGGAGATTAAATGCTGCCTTAATAAAGAATGCTGCAATCCGTCTAAATTATATGAAAGGCTTATGGGAATGTAGATTATAATTATAACAATTGAGATAACAACGAAAAAAACTATCGCCCTTACTATCCATATTAACCATTCTTTTGTTAAGTCGAAATCTCCTTTTCTATCCATTTTCTGAACTTATTAAGATTATATTTCCGCTTTTTAAAATTGTTAAGCTTGAATTGTCTTTTGTTGAAATTTCTCCAGCAGATATTTCAAAATTATCATCAGAAGCATAATTATATCTAATATTTTCATTCACTAATTCAATTTTGCCTTTTGTGAATCTTAGATTATATTCTCCAAGATTAGAATATTTTATTTCTAGATCATGATTAGAACTTGATACAGCATCCATCATCAAACCAATGTCATTTACAAAATATCTTTTTGAAAAACCTTTTCCAGTTTCAAAATCATTGACAAAACTATACAAAAAATAAGTTATTATTAACACAAGCAAGACATAGAACATCCAAAATAAAGTTCTTGTATCTACCCCTTTTTTATCCATAATAAATAAATAGAAAGGTAATTTATAAGGTTTACTTAGTTTTTATTGTAATCTTATCTGGTGTCCTAGTGACTTCAAGATTCTTTATTTTTTCTGTGGCATCATAATATAAGTAATAATTGCAGATTAATCCGCCAACAACATCTTCTCTAAATTCCTTGCATAAAGATTTTTCAGTATAGCATTTTACAATTAAATCTCCTCCTAATGAAATTAGTCCAGATTCAATTTCACAAATGCATAAACAAGCATTTCCGTTGCAAGAACTTGGTTTAATAATAACTCCGTCTAAATCCATTTTACCGCAAGCCTCGTTTAAACTGCTTACCTCATTAAGACCCTTGCCAAACCCTACAAGAGCATAATCTTCAGTTGAAAAAAATGGGAATTCTTTAACCTCATTAACATTTAATTCAGAAATTTTATTTACTAAGGTCTTGTAATAAAATATTGGAACTTCTGCACCCTCGTTTGAAGATTTTGGGATTATAATGTAAATAATCGAGATTAAAGCTACAACAACTAAGACTCCTATAATTAATCCTCCAATAGTTTTGAGCATCTGTGTCTCTAAGCCTTTTTTGTCCATTTTACTCAATAAATCCTCTTAGTATGTTTGCCAAATTAGATATTTGAGATTGAAAAGCCACAATTAAAAGAATGATGACTAAAATAACTAGAATTAAAACAGCGATTACCTGGAAACTTAGCTCTGCTCCAGATTTATTCATTTTTAAAGAGTTGGGCAAAATTCCTGAACTCCAGGGCAAGACTGGCCTATAGGAGACTCGTAACAATGATATTTTCTTAAATTACCTTCTGCATCTTTTTCTACATTTCCATCCCCGTCTGTATCAAAATTCCACGCACTTCTGCAATATGAAGAGGTTTCTTTTGCTTTTTGTGTTCCATAATTTTGTGCCGTCAAACATTTAGAACTGCAGGCATTTGAAGCAGCATCTACACTATCTATTCCTTGTCCAGTCAATATTTTTACTAAATTGGAGAAACTTCCTGCAAAAAACGCTCCAACAATAACTAAAACAAGAATAACTAAAATCGCAATAATAATAACATTAAAAGAAAGTTCAGCTCCTTTTTTATCCATTATTTTCACCTTTAATCTACTTAATAATTTTATTATATAAGCTTTTCTATATTTTGCATTAACAAGATTTTATCAAAATAGGATCGCGATTAGTCAGCCAGCATAATCTATTCTGTGTTTTATATAAAACTTCTTTTCCTAAAAAATTTTCATTATTACTTGAATCTTCTAAATAGGGGTCATCTTCATCAAATTTTATGGTTATTACTGGGGTCAAATCATTAAAATTATTAGAAGAAGTGTAGCATTTTGGTGCATTCATACCAATACTAGCCGAGGTTAATTGCTTACTTACTAACTTAATATTCTCATTTTCTATTTGTATCTCATGAATTCCATTAAAATCACTAAAACCTAACTCAGTTTTACATTTACATTCGCTATTTTTGCTAGAAGAACATTCGTTAATCTCAGAGATTAGTTTATTAAAATTAACTTTTGCCTTCTCGTTTAAAGTTGTTAAATCCTGATCTTCTTTGACAAAAGTTGTTCCGAGCCAAGAATCAATAAATTTCAAAGGAGACTTTGCTGCTCCTTGTAATAAAGACGTTCCAACTATAGCAAGCACAATTAATGCTGCAAGAATAGCAAGCATTTTTCCAAGAGTTTCTGCAGTCATTGCTTTATTATTCATCTTCCAAATCTGATAAACTCCTTCATTTTCTCGATAATTTCAAGGCCTTTTTCTCTGTAAAGTGTAGCAAAAAGTATTAAGATTATTAAAAAAACGATTACAAGAATTATTTTAGCTATCTCTTCCCAGCCTAAATCTCCTTTTTTATCCACAATATTCACTTATTTCGTTTGTATTTAAAGATTTCTTAGCAAAGGTTTAAATAATTTTTTACTCTGCTTATTAAAATGAATGTTAAAAAGAAATTACAAGGTATTATAGCATTGCCCTTATTCTTTAGTCTGAGTAATTCACAAACATTTCAATTAGATGACAGTGTTAAAGTAATGTATGAAGGAAAATTATATTTCGTTGATCAGTATAACGTTGATAGCACTAAAAGAAAATACGCTTATGAAATCCATTCTACAGATGAAAACGGGGGGAGAGGTAATCTGATTGGAGACGAGATTGAAGAATTCAGTGATTATTCCAAGATTGCTTTATATGGAAATTTCATTTTAGATAGATATGATATGATAAATGATGTAACAAAATTTAGAACCTCATTAAAACAAATAAACGATTTTTATAGGTTAAACAAAGCAATACATCGAGCAACATTAGAATCAGTAAAATTCGGAACAGAAACTGCATTGGAAAGAGATTTGACAAGAGAAAAATTAATTGATAAAATAGAAAGTGAGTATGGTGAAAAACCGAAAGGAAAATTAAAAGAATTTTCAAAGGCTTTTGCTGACGAATTTTTGAGTGGCAAGGTTAAAAATAAGAAAAATTTTGAGAGATTGGTCAATTCTCAGTTTTTTGACGAAAGTTCTAATAAAGTTCTAGATGTATTAGATAGCCTAAGTACCTTACAAACAAGAATAAGTTTAGTTAATGATATTAATTACGATGAATTTTTAGATTTAAGAAAAAGATTGTATGATAATTTAAGAACAGCTATAGAACTAAGGACAACGCAAGCTTCTTATATCATCTTGACAAATAGACTAGGAAGTAAATCTGCTTTTATTGGCGATCAAATATTAAAAACAGCTTTTGATAAAATACAGGATGGGGGGAAAATTTATAGTCAATTAAAAAGAGTTGGATTAAACATAGAAAACTTAAATAAAGGCATAGAAGAATTAATTGAGAAAGGTGTTCAAACAAATATTAGAGTCTTTAATACTGAAATAGAAAACGATGAAGAACAATTTAATCCAAAGAATCCTAACTCATTAGCAAGTAAGTTTTTGAAAACAAGAACAAAAAAAGATGATTTTACGATTAATAATTTAAATATAGAAAAAAGAGAGAGTAGTTGCACAGATTATTCCTTTATAGATAATGAATTAACTCTATATGCAAGAGGTTGTGACATTGATGATGATAAATATGACTCAAATTGGATAAAAGCAGATTTTTCTTATGACCTCAAATTGTATAAAAGTGCACAAATAAGTTTTGATGTCGAGACTATAATTGGCGGAGTTGGAAGTTATCGTGTCGGTTTAGTAGATTATAATCCACCTAGAGACCTCAAGGATCAAAGTTTATATAGAATTCATGGAGGAGTAGATAATGGAACTTTGCATTTAGATGTGAATGTTAATAGGAACACAGATTCATTAGTAATTAATGGGAAAAGTGATGAAAGAAATTTTTCAGCGGGGTTTAAAGTTTCTAATCTAAAAAGTTGGAAATTAAGAATAATAAACGAGGCTAAGCACGGTGTTAAACAACTAGAATTAAGAGAGAGCAAGATTAGAATAAAGAATTTTAAAGTTAAATTTAATTAAGATTATTTTCTACAGGTTTGTAATAAACATAATCACACGAGTCTTTAATTTCAGATGAATCAGATTGGAATAAGGTTATTGAAGGATATAAATAGTCCTTAAACCCGAACAATCCGGTTGCCGTTCCTGCTACAAAGCCTATTTTACAACCTAGTGCATAACCAGGGATAGCTCCAGGACCAGCAGTAAATAATCCTGCCACTCCACCAACAATAACTCCTCCAGCAACACAACCACCGGCGGCAAAACCCCATTCTTGGAAATCATTAGCCTTAGAAGATTTATAAGCAACGAAACTCGTGTAAATGTTTTTTTTAGGATCCAAGTTCAATGTTCCTGAACCAAAATCAATATTAGCATTCTCTGTTTTAGTTAAAAATTCTGCATAAGTATTCTCATTTCCAGGAGGATGGTTATTTGATAGATAAATTTCAAAATCATCTAAATCAAGATCTCTTAAGTTTTGATTTAAGTCCTCATTAATCTTTATTTCAGAGCAAATTCTACAATAGTTATCTGAAGAAACCCAATCAAAATCGCTGTAAAAATCAGTTTCTCCCCTTCCATACTGATCCCAACAATCATACATACTATTAGCCAATGTTTTGTAAATATCTTGTTTGGTTTTTTCTTTTTTTATTTCTACCTCTGTTGTGATACAACTTGATTCAAATGTGTTTCTTTCTTTTAAGAGAGGTGTACTTTGCAAGTTAACCCAGTTTTTACAAGCTTCTTTGCTTCCTTCATCAATAAGAAAATTAGTATATCCATAAGCAAAAATGTTAAATAAGATATATAAAACAAGTAATCCAAAAATAAGTTTAGCAACAGTCGCGAAATCAACTCCTTTTTTATTTAACAAGATTCAATCCCCCTTTTAAAATAATATAAGCTATCATTACCATTAATAAGACTGCTAGAACTATAACTATTATCGTTTCAACGCTCCAATTAAAATCTCCTTTTTTCATGCTCCAATACTAATATTAGTTGCGAGTAATGTGAATATCAATGTTATGAAAAGTGCAACTATAATATATAAGATACTGCTTCTATATAAATTTTTACCTAAACTATTTTCCTTAGCAAGATTATCTGCTCCGTTTTCAATTCCGTTTGCTAAAATTGTTAATACAATTACGATTTCTACAAGATATAATCCAACAATAACCTGTAAATAATAACTTGGAATAATATTTTGTATACTAAACAATTCTACTAGTCCTGTAAAACCTGCAGCAGGTCCAGTAGTTCCTTCACCTTGAACAATTGTTGTTTCTGCTAATTGTGTAGTTAATTTTCCTAATATTGTAACTATCATTGTCGATATTCCAACAACAATTCCTGCTATTATTGGAGTAAGAAAACTAATTTGTGATTTCATGCTAGAAATTACCTCGGATAATAAATCCTTTAGTCTTTCATTAACTTGATGTATTCTATCAATATAAGTTGAAACGCTAATTAATGCTTTACTTACAACCAAAGGACCCTTTCTAGAACTTTCTAGTAATACTTTCATACTACTTTCAATTAAACTGCTAGGATAGTCCCATATAGCCCCATTCTTTTTATTGAAAATAGCTTCTTTAACGCTCATTCCTAATCTTTGTATGTTCATACTAACCCTTCTAAAGAAATCTCCTGTTGGTGTCCCAGACATATTCTGAGCAACATCTCCAAATCCGATTTCTACAGGAACTCCATCTCCAATTCTATTTCCAAGCTGGAATAAACTTCCTGCAAATTCTAATTCAAGTTTTTTTGTTTCATTCCTTATTTTCATTAATCTCTTACTTCTGATAGAGTAATATGTTGCCAGTCCTAAAGAAATCCCTAAAGGAATAAATAAACTTAAGATTACAGCTCCAACTCCAAAAGGACCATAACAAGACTCATTTATTTTACAAGCTAACCCGTTATCATTTTTATAATCAACAAAGTTTAGATTTAAAAATTTAAAATCATCAATTCCTGCTATACCAAATAATAAAGGTAATATTCCGATAATACTTATTACAAAAAATATTAAAAAACTTATAAAGAATGGACTGATTTGAATTTCTCTATCTCCAACGTAAAATAAAATATTTTTGTATTTGCTTAATTCAGGATTATCATTAATTAAATCAGATTCAGAATATCCTGTCGGC
This sequence comes from Nanobdellota archaeon, assembly GCA_038045885.1. Classification (GTDB taxonomy): domain Archaea; phylum Nanobdellota; class Nanobdellia; order SCGC-AAA011-G17; family GW2011-AR20; genus JBBSXG01. The sequence goes on along the minus strand of JBBSXG010000099.1, from coordinate 2,143 downwards.
CTTTTAGATAAAATATTAATTCCAATTAAATAAACTAATACTGGAAGCAAGACATTATATAAGATTAATAAAACAATTATTTTAATAAAACTTGATCCTTGTAATAAACTTCCAAATAAAGGCAATATAACTAATCCTAAGATTGGAAGAACAACACCAAGCATATGTAATATTGTTATTGGCTCTTTTAGTTCCTGTGCATAATGCATCATCTTTTCATAAGTTCCATTTAACATTACTTCTAAAGATTTTTCAAGTAAAGTAACTCTTCTATCTTCTCCTGCTTCATACAAACTTCCTTCAATTAAATGAAAAGCCTCGACAAATTCTAAATTATAATCTCTCCACGATTGCAAATAATAATCTAAACTTTCTTTTATAGTGCTAAATCTCCCTGTTTCAATGTCCCAAAATACTTTTCTAAAATCTAGTGCAAGAGGATTTCCAATGTGATCAGAAGCAAATTTGATTGCATGTTCTAAATTTGAGGTATGTCTCATGTACATAACAACGTACAAAACGCATAAGACCATTTGGTTACTCGCTCTTAATCTCCATCTTGCGGCTAAAAAGTTTGGAATGTTTGTTAATGGTTTAATTAAAAATGCACTGATTAATATTAATAAAGCAGGTAATAATAACAATTCAGTTCTTGCTAATAGAAAAAAATAAGCTCCAAGTATTAATGAAATAAAAATCAAAAATCCTGTAATGAAAAATCCAAAGCTTGCTGCACCTTCAGGATTTATTTTTATATGACTTGCTTCGATTGATTTTTGTAATTCTTTATAATCATTTTCCTTGACTTTTATTTTTAATATTCTTTCAAAGAAATTACAAAATGCTTCATAGCTTGTTAAAGTTCTGCTTAGTGCTTCATCTCTAAAAATCCTGTAATCCATAGTATAACTCTCTGGATTATATTCATCAATAATTTTTATATTCTCATTTAATTTACTCTGATATTTACTAAGAATGTCTTTGATTTCTTTGTCCATATAACCTCTTTTTAAAATTCTTTCTTCTTTATAATCTCTTTAATCCATTCATTCCAGTCAAAAAATACCCTCTTATTATCTATGTAACCCACTTCTTCTCTTACTCTGTCTGAAATTCTGTGAAAAACATCATTGTTTTGGACAATAAACTTTGCTTCCAATAACTGTGATTGTTTAAGTTTTACAGAATAATTGACTAAAACCTCTTTCATTTTTGCCCTTAATAAAATATTATCCCATACAGCATCCCAATTTCCAGAAAATTCTTTTATGTTACTCGCAATGCTTTTTAATATCTCAGAATCTCCGTTGATCAAATCTTGGCTTGGTTTTAATGTATCTTCTTTTGTATCATAACTCATTAAATCAACAAATCCATTTTCTTTTAGAGGATCATCTTGCCAGTGTTTTCTTACTTCTGTTATTTGTAAAACTCTTCTATTCTTATGTAATCCATCTGCTGTTCTTACAGGATTACTAACAACAATAATATCTGTAGCCTTAAAACTTGTCTTAGGGACATTTAAGTCATTTACAACACGATCATAAACAGAATAAGGATCTGCTCCATGTATTGTTCCTGCAACAACATTTGCTAATGCACCTATTCTCATTGCTTCGTATAGTGCTTGTGCTTCTAAACTTCTTATCTCTCCAACAATTAAACTTGAATCTCCTAATCTTAAACTAGTCCTTATTCCTTCATCAGCCCCTAACTCAGAAGTTGTTTTTGTTAAAGCGCTTCTCACCTTCATTCCTTGTATATTATATCCCAATTTTCTTAAAGAATCTATAGGCAATTCCTGAGTATCTTCAATTGAAATAATTCTATATTTTCTCATTATTTCAACTAAAGTACTTCCAAGCAGAGAAGTTTTTCCAGAGCTTCTTGTTCCTGCAAATAATATTGTTCTAGCACCATCAATTAAAAAACTTAATAATCCCGCTGCTAGAGGATTTATCATTTTATTATTAATGAATAAAGGATAAGTCCAAGGTTCATCCCTATGCCTTCTTAATGCAAATGCAAGCCCATAAGGGTTTAATGGTTTTGTTATCACAGCGACTCTTGCCCTTGCATTTTTCAAGACTAATTCCGTATCTAAAACAGGGTTTGCTTCATCTAAAGGTCTTCCAGAAATTAA
>JBBSXG010000098.1:0-1207 GCA_038045885.1 Nanobdellota archaeon | reverse complement strand
CTGACAAAATAGGGGATGTTTTAGGTGATGAGAAAATGAGAGCATTCATGAAAGATGTTAATCAGCAGATGGAGAAGATGGGAGAGAACAATTCAATTGCTGAAAAGATCGCAGAAGAGATAACAAATGAGAATATTAATGCTTTATTCGATGAACTAGAAGATGCTGATGCCTCTGAAGAAGATAAGATTAAAGAAGCATTTTATAGAGGTGCATGGATGACTTTATTTCTTATAGGAAACAATCACGAACCTGGCTTCTTAGAAAAAGAAGATGAGAGTATTAAAGATTTTCATAAGCATATGAAAGAAAGAGAAGAGAAAGAAACGGAAATGGAAGAGGACGATGAAGAGGAGAACGAGGAAGATGAGTAATTTTACTCCCAATTACTATCGATAGTAAATATAAATATTTAAGCTAAAAATAAAATGGGTGAGACTTGTAAAACATATAGGAAGAAATTTGATTCAGGGATTTGGGTACCTTCTCAATTTGCAGATGAAAAGGTTTTGTTATTTTGTTCTGATAAATACAAGAAGGAATATCTTAAGAAAAATCTTAACAGAATAAAAATAGAGTATCCTAAATATTATGATAAAATAATTAAATCTTCAAAGAATGTAGATGATATTCCTTCCTGGTTAAATAAAGAAAAATGAGAATTAACAAAACTTAATTTCCTTCTTTTTTATTTCTTCTAACTTCTTAGGAAATCTTGGCTGGCTAAGAGCAATTGTTATTATGTCTTGTATGTCACCATTTAACCCCTTCTTCAAAAGATGTGTTTTTGAGCATCTTGTTTTTCTTGCGCCAATCTTTGTTTATTTTCAGTCTTTAATTCCCGATTATGATAATTCAACTAATGATAGTACATATCTTTTTCTAAAGATTGTCTTGAACTGACAAAACCTATTAATCTTTTTAAATATATTAAATCCATCTTAAAAGGAACTTTCTTTTTTAATTCTAAAACTTTGATTATTTCAATTAGCATTAACTTTATTGAATTTGTGGCAAATTAAATTTTTGCATATTTTATCTAGCTGCCTTTACAGCCTTAATTTTAAAAACATTGGAATTATTTTATGGTTATGGAGCTCGCACAAATTTTAGGATGGACAGCTACTATTTTATTTTCAATAATGATAATTCCACAAATAATCAAAACAATAAAATCTAGAGATACAAAAGGAGTTAGTCTTTTACT
>JBBSXG010000097.1:0-1622 GCA_038045885.1 Nanobdellota archaeon | reverse complement strand
TTAAATGATATAGATTAATTACTTCAGTTTTCATTTTTTATATCTTTATAAAATTGTCCTTAATATCCATAACATATTCCAATGAAGAAATCCCCTCTTCCAAAGTTGCCAAAGGAAATTGACAGCCGTTGTTTAGCGAACTAATAAAAACTTTCATTTCTTCTATAAAAAGATTATTCCATTCTATAGAGTTGACAAGCAGTAAATCAAATATTTCTATTTTTTTTGTACCATATATAGAAATTTCTCTTTTCGGAATAGATGAAATAAAATCAAGATTAATAATTATTGGTGTACATCTTCCATCATTTTCTAAATTACTCATTATTGATATATTATCCTCAACTTCAAAACCTAATATATTTCCATAAATAGCAGATATTGGATAATACTTTCCGAATAAATAAAATGAATAATCTATTTCATGTATTTGACTGAGAAGAACACCCCCCCCTGTTTCTTTTTTTAAGCCATAAAAATCTTTTAAATCTTTTCTTCCTTTAGTCCAATTATATATGCTATTACAATGATTTATTTCAATCCTATAAATATGACCAAATTCTTCATTCCATATCTTCCCCTGAATTTTTTGGATAATGGGATGAAATCTCATCTGAAATCCTAAAGCACATTTTAATTTATTTTTCTCTACTATATCTTGTAACATATAAATCTCATCTAAATTATTTGATAAAGGTTTTTCTATAAATAAATTAATTCCTTTTTTAGCACATTTAATTGCTATATCAATTCTATTGGGTGGAAGAGAACATACAAAACCTGCATCATACTTATTTAATAGAGCTTCTTCTAAGTCATGATAAACTTTATTTATATTATAAACTTTTTTTAGATCATTTGTATAAGAAATATTTAATTCATTATCAAATATTCTAAAATCTGCTTTGGCTTTTGTATACACATTTATTTTACAGTTTGGCTGTAATTGTTTAAGATTACGAAAATGCCTCTGACCAATATTTCCGAAGCCACAGATTAAAAAGTTCATATTATTTCTTCCTAAATAAAAATCCGCACCTATTAAAAGTAGAATAATATAATTCACACTTTCTATCTATAACAAAATCTTTATTTTCTTTTATAAATTCTATAACAGCCTCTAAAGGCCCATCCTCAAAAATACCTATTACTGGAAAACCTGTAATATTTGTGTCCTCAACTATTAAGTAGCTCCCTATTGAAACCATTTCTGAATATATTTCAAGTTCTTTCAAAACATGCTCTTTTCTATGATCACTATCTAAAATAACCATTACTACTTTGTCCTTAACTCTTGGACTAATAAAATTAATAATATTATCATCAACTGAATTTCCTGTTAAATAGGTGATTCTATTATGTTGTGGAAGATTATCTGCATGATCAATATCAACTGTAATAATTTCACCCTTATCAATAGCATCTAAGATTGTAGCAAAAAACAATGCAGAACCACCAACGTTAGTACCAGTTTCAATAATTATATCAGGCTTTAATATAAAAATCAATTCTTGATATACCATTAAATCCATAGGATTTTTCTGTATTGGTACACCTAACCAATAGCTATTTTTCCATGTCCCACCAAATGCTGAAGAATAATAAAAAAGTCTATCAAATTG
>JBBSXG010000096.1:0-3536 GCA_038045885.1 Nanobdellota archaeon | reverse complement strand
TTTGTTCAACCATCGAATAATCATGAAATTTGAATTAATAAAGGTTATTTATGTGTTAAATCCAATATCAAACTTAACAATTTCATATATCCTTGAGATGTAATAAATATAATGTATGTCAATTAATATACAAATTAATCAATGATATAGAAAATTAAGTATTTATGCTACATTTTCTGTAGAATTTTCTATCTGGATAATTCTAAAACTTTATCACATATCTAATCGAATTATCCATAAATAAGGTAAAAATGTGACATATTTTAAGGATAAATTATGTTAAGATACAAGGTTTACTTTACATTATGTGAAAATGAAATAATTTAATCTAATCTTATTTACATTTTTAATATAAATTTTAGATGTTACTTTTCCGCCATAATTTTCATTTAATAGAAATATAACCAAATTCTTTTATATGATATAATCACTGCATAAACATAACACTAAATTCTCTTTTTGTGTTTATTACTAGTTTTCCCTCTATAAAATTACAATATCTTTGTTTTAAACTTCACTATAGTAGTGAAATTTTATCTTTTAAGGTGTATTTAAATCACGAAACCTTTAAAAATAGGATATTATAATGCGATATATAGGTTATACTATGGAAAAATTAAAAGATAATTTCGACATCTTTTTTAGAAGAAAGCCAGCGCTTATGATGATAGCGCTAAGAAAGTTGTCGCGTGTCAGATATGGATCTGTTCTGGCAAAAGAGGTTGATTGTACTTACAGCCATGCTGTGAAGATTCTTCAAACTTTGGAGAATTTAGGCTTGGTTACTTTTGAAAAAAAAGGCCGTATAAAGCTGATAAAGCTTACTAAGAAAGGAACAGATGTTGCTGACAACATTTCTAACATAAAACAAGTTGTTGGTTAGTAATATAATGAAAAAAGCAAAGGGCAAAAGTCGTAATACTATATATCTATCTCCTTCTATGAGGTTTAATCCTGGAATAATGGCTTACGAGCCTAATATATCTAAAAAATTAAATAAAAATAAGTACAAAATTCCAAAAATAGAAAAGATTAAAATAATTATTATTTCTGTTTTGATTGTTATACTAATGATATTAATTTTATTATACTCTTGGTATAAGTTAGATTAAATTTATTATTTTTTTCACTTTTTCTTTTAAATGACTAGAGAGAAATATTAATTTTGATTATTTTAATAATTTTCTTATTTCTTCATATTCCCGTCTATATATTTCTGCTTGACCAAAGTGTTCATGCATATCGCATGTTCTCTCAACAAATGCAGCAGTATATCCAAATTCTAAAACTCTTTTCGTAAGTTCTTTTTGCCCAGGAGTTAAATTAGCATTAGGTATTTCTTTTTCTAATCGGGATCTAAGTTCTCCATAGACATCTCTCATATCTCTTGGTTCTGGCATAAATTTTTAACTATCTCTTGATTTAAAAGAATTTGTATAGTATATTTAAATATCAAATTTTCAATATCAAATGGACCCGATGGGATTTGAACCCACGACACCTGGATTTCTCTATTCTCCCACCTTTAAGTTAGGAGGGTGATGCTTCAGGGAAACTTGGTTCCCTAAGCTTTAAGAGTCCAGTGCTCTAACCGGGCTGAGCTACGGATCCATAGCTCACTAAATAAATAATTGCTTATAAATTTAATTAAATTGACGAACAGAAACCACCATATCTATAATAATGATTCCAATCTTCAAGTTGCCTTTGTGCTACTCTATCAATAGGCCCTTCTGCTTCAATTGCTGCTAAATATGTTTTCCTTGCTTCTTCAAATGCATTTGATGGTACTGCATCTTTCATAAGTTCATCTCTTGTGACATATTTAATTGGTGACATATTAATTAGAAGTAATAGTTATTTATAAAATTATTTGTGATGTATTATCTTTGAAATACTGGGATAACACTTGTGCATCTTCTATTCCTTTCTATTTCTTCAGGAATATACTTTCTAGAATAAGGCTTTTTCTCTCCTCGATGAAATAATTCTTCATAAATAGGTTCCATTGGAAGACCTTCTCTTACAAGGTAAGCTGTCTTCATAGAAACATGTCCGTCAGCTTCGCGACGTTCTTCTATCTTATATTTTGGAGAAAAAAATAATTCTTTCCATGGATCATCAACTCCCCATCTTAATATCATTCCTATTGTTACAACCATATAGAAAAATAATATTTCTTTTATTTAAAGATTATTATAATTTACTTATACTACCCAGAGTATGATTAAAGATTATTATGTCAAGATATTAAAACTCTCTAGATTTTCCTTAAGAGTATTTATACAAAATTCTAAAATTGGTTTGTAATTTTCATCATTTGCTTGTCTAACTGCTTTAAGATATTCTATTCTTTGTTTCATATAAATGTTTATCCAAGGATAGCTTTTCTTTTTTAGAAGAAAATTCATTATTAATCTTGAAGTTCTCCCATTACCATCAATAAAAGGATGTATAGAGACAAATTTAGTAGAGAAAAGTATTGCCATTTCAAATGGATGCATCTTATTTTTATTAATTTTGTACCAATAAACAAGATTTTTTACTAATTGAGGTACTTTTGATGCATCAGGAAAATTAATATCGCTTTTGAATATTCTTACAGACGTTTCTCTATATTTGCCTGCAAACCTTTCAGATATATCTTTTAATATTTCTGCATGGAGCTTTAAAATAAAAAGTTCATCTAAATCTCCCTTATAATTATTAATAAAATTTATTGCTAATTTGTGATTTTTTACCTCATTAATCTCTCTTAGAGTTTTACCTTTTGGAACTAAACCTTCATTTAATATCAAATTAGTATCTTCTAAAGAAAGAGAACTGCCCTCTATTGCATTACTATTATATGTAAGCTCTGTAAAAAATGTTTCTTCAAATTTTTCAAATTCTTCTTTGCTTAAAGAGTTTATTTTTTCATTATATACTTGTTTGAGCTTTTCAATTTCTAAAAGTTGTCCCTTTGTCAGATTTTTAGAATTCATACTGCTAATTACTTCTATTTCAAAATCTTTTTTTAATTTTTCTACTTCTTGTTTAGATATATTGTCTGTTCCTATAAATTTGCTTTTTTTTACTATTTTGCCTACTTCTCTTTTAATAAAAACAAGATAATTCTGCTTCTTTCCATTTACTTTTCTTATTTCATGATACACCATATTTAACTATGTGGGTACATATTTATAAATGTTTGTATTTGTACCCATATACAATTTTGATGTTTTGATAATATCTTTAGAATTACTTATACTCTCTCTTTAAATGGTAATAAAAACCTAACCAAATCTAAAATGCTATGTTTTGGAATAGGCTCATATTTTCTTTCAGGTAATTCATTATCAAAAGTACCTGTTTTATATGCAAATACATGTGTAATAGGTTTATATTTTCCTTGCTCTGAATCTTCTCTATCTGTTTTATAATTCATAATATTTTTAACTTAACATTTTACTTATACTCTCTAATTGTATGCTTGCATTTTGTGCACTTGAAGAACCTTGTTTCAGCCTCGTCAGCAGCTCTTGTTTGAGATGTCC
>JBBSXG010000095.1:0-1992 GCA_038045885.1 Nanobdellota archaeon | reverse complement strand
GCAGAGCACAAAGCCGACATATTTTTCCCGGAAGTAAGTTCAGCCTCAATAATTGCAAAATGCGTTCGCGAGGAAGAAATAAAAAATTTAAAGAAACAATACAATGTTGAATTTGGCTCATTACCTTATGATGAAGTTGTCTTAACAGAAGAAAATGGAATAAGAAAAATAGAAAAAATAGGAGATATCGTAAATAGAAGATCCAAACGATTATACGTTTATTCTTTAGATAAAAAAGATTATAAAATAAAAAGATTCAAAGTTACTAATTATATAAAACATTCAGAACAGCAGATATATAATATCCTCCTAGAAAGAGGAAAAAATGTTAAATTAACTAAGAATCATCCCGTTTTCGTTTTAAACAAAGATTGTGAAATTATCTCTAGGAATATTGAAGAACTAAAAGTAGGAGATTTTTTAGCTATTGCAGGAAATATAAATGTAAAAAGTAATATAAAAAAGATAAATCTTTTAAATTATCTCAATAACTTTGATTGTTTTAAGGAACCCATTTTTGTTAGAGGAGATGTTGTTAATAAGTTCTTGAACAAATCAAAAAAGAAACTTCAAAAATTATGTAAAAAATTAGGATATGGCAGAACATCAGTTTATAGTTGGGTTAAGTTAGGGATCTTACCAATAAATATCTTCAAAGTTTTGACACATAGTAAATTTAATTTGTCAAAAACTTATATAACATCTAAGAAAGGGAATAACATAAAAATCCCAATACTATTTCCAATTGATAAAGATTTTTTATATTTTCTTGGAATATATATTGCAGAAGGATGGATTCAAGACTATAATATATGTGTAAGCTCTAAAGATAAAAAAGTATTTGAAAAGGTTATAAGATTTGCAGAAAAATATAAAATAAATCATCATTATAGCAAAGATTGGATAGCATTGGGGTCTATAATATTAATAAGGCTAATTAAATCTTTATGTGGGGGGAATACTGCTAAAACAAAGAAAGTACCTGAATTTCTGTTCTCTTGTGATAAAAAAGATATAAAACATTTTTTAGATGCAGTTTATGAAGGTGATGGATACTTTGATGAAGGCAATTTTGAGATAGAATTATATAATGAGTCTATGATAAAACAGATTGCATGGTTACAATTAATGCTTGGAAATGTAACTTCCTACTCAAAAAGAAAAACTAGGGAGGGTTTTGTATTAAGAAATTTATCTAAAAGTACAAATTCTTTATCCCCTGATAATATTCCAGTTATTGTTATGGATTATATAAAATCAAAAATAAAAGAAAATATAATACCAAGATACAAAATAAATAAATTACTCAAAGTAAAAAGTTTAGAAAAGAGAACATTGATTATGATAAATAAAACTCTTAAGGATATAAAAATTCAGAAATTAATAAATTCTGAAGTTTGTTGGTTAAGGATAAAATTTATTAAAAAATTAGGAAAAGAAGAAGTATATGACTTAGAAGTTAAACCTAATGGAAAGTATATAGAAAACTTTTTAGGAGGAAATTGTGGCATTATTCTTCACAATTCAGGATATCCTTCTGATCCTGTAACTCAGGAATTTCTTAAGAAGAACTATAATAAATACAATTTTTTCAGAAAAACATGGGCAACATATAGGAATGTTTCAGAAATTAAAAAACAAAAGAGTTTAACAGAATTTTAAATAGTATAAACTTTAAAGTAACAACAAAACCAAAACCTTTATAAACCAGTTAATTATCCAAATTCTATCAAGTTCATAGAACTTAAAAAGGAGAAATAAAAATGAAAACAACTCAAGGCGTACTATTAGTACCAAAAAACATTCAAGTTCCAAAAGTATCATTCTTTTCAGATGAAGATATGCTGAAAGCATATCAAGAAAGAATAAAAACAAAGTACAATTCAAAAGAAGCAAGAAACTCATTAAACATATTCAACATGAAAGGACAAGGTTCTAATTCTTTTGCTAATGTAGAATTAGCATCAGAGCATTTAGCAACCCCTTATCAAG
>JBBSXG010000094.1:0-3262 GCA_038045885.1 Nanobdellota archaeon | reverse complement strand
TATATTGTTCTACAAAAGCAAGATACCGTTTAGTAAAATCGCTTGGATTTAATTTAAATGTTTTAATCTTGCCCTTAGTTTTTGATTCTATAACTCCCTTATCTTCTAAATCCTCAAGAATAAGCTGTGCTGTTCTTGGACTTATTTTTAGTAATCTTTCAACTTCTCGGACATAATATTCTCTGCTAAAATCATTCGTAAATAGGGATAGTACTTGCAGTGTGTTTTCTGTGAATTTAATTTTTTTATACATATGTATGATAAATAATACGTTACTATATAAAGCTTTTGGTTACCCAAAAATAACAAACGACGCCCCTAAATGTTCTTTTCAGAAAGAACCAAAACAAGATTCCCTCTTCTATCTTCTTTTTTTAGAAAGAGAAGCAAAAAATCTGACGTCCCTCTCTCGTCCTTCGGACATATTCACTCGCCTTCGGCTCGATTTATCAGTAATCCAAAAACTCTAAAATTTTGTCTTCGGCATCGTTACACTAAAAATTTCGTCCTTCTAAGTATTCGGCAGAAATAAACAGCGATTAAATCCAATAATTTTTTGATATACATTTAGTATTAAGCTTTCCTAGAAAAGCTTTTTTATTTTTAACTAGCCTTTAGAATTTTAACTGAATAAGCCAAAGAATAAACTATTTCTCCTCCCTCTTTAATAAACTCTACTGTTATTCTGTCACGTATATAATTACTAGAATTACCATATCTTAATCTTGCTTCCTCTATTGCTATCATCCCTGCTTCAAAATAGTCTGAAGGTCTTGGATCCTTTGGAATACTTATACTAATTAAACCATAAATGTGATCAAAATTTGATCCTAATTTATTTACTAAACTAGATTTTACTTGATTAATTTCTTCTTGACTTGGTTCCATTTTATATTTAAGTTAGAAAAAGCTTTTAAAACTAACTAAAAGAGTGTCCGCATCCGCAAGTTGATTTTGCATTTGGATTATGTATTTTGAATCCTGCTCCTTGTAACGAGTCAACATAGTCTAATTTACTTCCTTTTAATAAATCAAAACTTTCTTTATCAATTATAATCTTAAAATTACCCTCTTTAATCACTTTATCCTCATTATTTATTTTATCCTCTGTTGTTATATTATACATATATCCAGAACACCCCCCCGGAATAACTTCTATCCTTAGTCCTTGTTTATCTTTTAAAACTTCTTTGATTTTAATAGAAGCTTTCTCAGTTATTTTAAAATTCTCATCTTCACTTAATTTTTCGTTTTTAACAACATTATTCATCTCATTAATAACCTCATTAACTTCTCCATCAGTCATTCCATGTCCTTTCATTCCTTGTTCTAGAGTTTCAAAATAAGAAACATGACAGCCGATACAATGAACCCCTGTCATTAGCAAAGTTTCAATGGTGCTGGGATATTTTTCAATGACTTCTGAAATAGTCATCTCTTTTGTAATAAACTTATGAATCTGTTCCATAAAAACTTTCTTATTTTGCTATTTAAAAAGTTTGCTTCTGTATAATAATCTTCTACTTACCATGCTTCTCCCAATATCTCCGCGACCTTCATCGATCCCAACCAAATGTAACAGGTTTTCTAAGGTTAAGATATAAAAAGAAATTTTATTGGAAGCTATTCTATTAATAAGTTTTTTTCTTAGACTTTGCCTTTGATTGCTTTCTATGTCTTTATACGAATCAAGCATTCTTCTCACATTATATACTGAATATTTCTCATCTCCTAATAAAACGAAAATATCAATATCAGACTTTTCACGATTAAAATTACCATTGTTATAACTTCCAAAAACCCTTACTTCTAATAAAGATGGAATTTCTTTTTTTAAAACTTCTACTAAAACATTCAATTCTTTTTCTAAATAATTTAAATGCATATAAATAGTTTGATAAAAAACTTAATAACCTTTTCTATAGTATTTTAATAGAATGTAAGCTATAATGGATACAATTGCTATACTAAAATATTGTCCAATGCTTAGTCCAAGATATCTTAAATCTTCTCTAAAAAAGTCCAGAGCAAATCTTCCTATTGCTAATAATAGCATGCTAATAAAAAATAAGTATCCATTTTTATGCTCTTTTTTATTCAACATCAATAATACCCCAAAAACTAAAAATCTCTTCAAAGCAGCATATATTTGATAAGGATGTCTGCACCCCCCTGTATTCTGAAAGTTAAAACACCACGAAACATTTGTTATTGTTCCAGGGATTTCTGAATTAAGCAAATTTCCTATTCTCCCTAATGCTAAACTAAAAACTCCTGGAATAACTAAGATATCAAGTAATTTTAGAACATTAAGACTATTTTTCTTACAGAATATTAAAGCTGCAAATATAACTCCTATTAAACCGCCATGAAAACTCATTCCACCATTCCATATCGCTAAAATTTCCAATGGATTACTAAAGTAATATCTAGGATTCCAAAACAAGACTTCAAATATTCTAGCTCCTAAAATAACCCCAATAATTAAATAAAATAATAAGTCATTAATTTGGTTTAACCTTAACTCTAATTTTTCTTTTTTTCTTAAATAATCTAAATAAAAAAACGTGATTAAAAATCCTATAACATAAATTAATCCATAATAACGTATTTCAAGATTCCAGAAACTTAACAAGACAGGATCAATATTCCAATTTATCATAAGAAAATTAATCTATAATTATATATAAATCTTAGCTTAATCATACTCTTCAAAAGATTCTTTGGGAGAACCACAGACAGGGCAGACATCTGGAGGACTATCTCCTTCATGAATATACCCACATACAGAACATTTCCACCTTCTGACACTTGCCATAAAATTTTTATAAAACAATGATTAATAAACCTTTAGTTTTATACTTTTAATATTACTCCTAACATAATTATCTTTTAATAGAAATTTGGATAATTTATTTATTGTATTATTAACTCTTTTTAATTTTACATAAACTCTATCCTTAGTATAATAAATCTTTTTCCATTTTTGCTTAAACTTTAAAACATTGTCTTCATCTCTGGTAAATGGGCCATAATGTATTGTTTGATTGCTTAATTTTTCATTTTTAACAATATAATAAAGTAAAGCCTCATCTTTCCATTGCCATTTGCTTTCAATAATCTTAAATCCTTCTTTTCTTATCTTGTCATTAAAATAATTAAATACCTTTAATATCTTGCTGCCAACAACATCTGGCTTTCCATTTAACGGTGCTATAATAAATGTGATTAATTTATTTTTCCTTGCTTTTTCCTTTAATTC
>JBBSXG010000093.1:0-23877 GCA_038045885.1 Nanobdellota archaeon | reverse complement strand
TGAATTTCACGGCTTTTATTTTTAATAAAAGCACTATAGATAAACTTGTGACCTAAATTTATACACCCATTGGTGAAAGAGCTAAGTGGAGATGATAAATAAAAGTAGATATATAAATTTATTGAAGTAATTCTTTAGATGTCTTGTATAACTTAAATGCTTTTCTTATTTCTTGTGGATTTTTAAGTCCTTCTTCATTAGCTATTTGCTCTAAAGCTATTTATTTATAACTACTTTAAAGTTATTATTAAATCGTTTTACAAATAATTTTAAAAACAACAAAACTATTTAAATCTAAGTTCCTTAATTATCTTATGTTCGAATTAAAGAATATAAAACCAAGAGAATTCCAATTATCAATATTAGAAACCTGCAAGAATAATAATACTCTAGTTGTTCTGCCAACAGGAATAGGAAAGACATTAATCTCATTATTATTGGCAATAGAAAGATTAAATAAGTTTCCAGAAAGCAAAATATTAATTCTAAGTCCAACAAAACCCTTATCACAGCAACATGTTAATACATTCAAAAATTATACAAATATAAACTATAATGAAATACTATTATTAACAGGATTAATCGAAGCTAATAAAAGAAAAGATTTATGGCCGAATTCTAAGGTTATTGTTGCAACACCTCAAACAATTCAGAAAGATTTGGAAAATTTTAGAATAAATTTAAAAGATTTTTCAATGTTATGTATAGACGAATGTCATAGATCTAGAGAAAATTTTGCCAATACACATGTCGCAAAGTATTATTTTGAGCAAGCTTTAAATCCAAGGGTAATAGCATTAACCGCTAGTCCTGGCGGAACTTTAGATAAAATAAAAGACGTCATGAAAAATTTAAACTTGGAAGCTGTAGAGATAAGATCAGATTTGGATAAAGATGTTAAACAATATATTCAAAAACGTGAAATTGAATTAATTGAAGTTGAACTTCCAGTAGAATTGAAAAATTTACACTCTATTATTAAAAATGTTTACTTGAATAAAGTTAATGATCTTAAAAAGTTAGGATTTACAAAACCAAGTCATTTGATAAATAAAAAAGACTTGCTAATGTTACAGATACAATTAAGAAAAAATTTAAATCGAGGAGACAGAAGTGCTTTCTATGGAATTTCACTAACCGCTTTATTAATCAAATTAGATTATATGCTTGAATTATTAGAGATACAAGGACTAAAATCCTTATCAAAATTCTTTGACAAACTAAAACAAGATCAAAGTAAAGCAGCTAGAGTAATACTTCAAGATAAAAGAATGCAAGATGCTATTAAAACATGTAATGAATTAATTGAAAAAGGCTTAGACCATCCTAAGTTTAATAAATTAAAAGAATTTATTTTAAATGAAATAAAAATAAATAAAAATATTAAGATAATATTATTCGCAAATTATCGAGACACTATAGATAATATAATAACTGAATTAAAAAAACTTGATATAAAATGTGTAAAGTTAATAGGACAAAAATTAGGATTAACTCAAAAACAACAAATTAGTACAGTGAGAACATTTGAAGAAAGTGATGACAACGTTTTAATTTGTTCATCAATTGGAGAAGAAGGATTAGATATTAAAGGGGTAAATATTGTTATATTTTATGAAGCTATTTCAAGCGAGATAAGAAGAATCCAGAGAATGGGAAGGGTCGCAAGGTTAGAAGCTGGGAAAATATTATTTTTAATAGCAAAAAATACAAGAGACGAAGCTTATTTTTGGAGCTCATATCAAAAAGAGAAAAAAATGAAAAAAACTTTATACGGATTAAGGGAAAAGAACATTCAGGATCTTTTAAATGAAAAAAGCGAGTAAAAAACTAGAAATTAAAGCTATTCCTGCTCCAAGATATTGATGCCAATTTATTCTCTCTTTATTAAACCATAATCCTAAAAATAAGGCTATTGCAGGATAACTTTCTGTAATAGCTGTTATTATTGATATTTCTTCTTTGAATACTGCAAATGCGTAAAAAATCCAGGCAATCGTGTCGAAAATTCCCATAGAAATAATTAAGGTTTTATATTTTTTTAAATTTGTAATAGATTCTGTAATGTTTCTTCTTTTTGTGATTATAATTAGGCATAGGATTGTAAAAATAACCCAAGGGAACCAGACAGCCATTAGGGGGGAAACTTGTTTCGAGGAGGTTGCTCTAAAAAAATTTACAAAACCCATTCCGATAGCGGCGATAATTCCGATAAAAACGCCTTTTTCTACTCTTTTAAAGATATTTTTTAAATTTTTTGATTTTGTTGCAATTAATATTATTCCTAGGAAAATAAAAGAAATAATAATGAACTGCAATGTTGTTAGTGTTTCTCTGAAGAAAATAAAGCCAAGCAAGATTGTGATAGGGAGTTCAAATTCCAAGACAACATCAACAACAGATAACTTTCCTTTTTTTAATGCTTCAAAATTTATTATTGCTGTAAAAAAGGTTATAATCCCCAAAACTAGTAAAAGGATTAGGTTAGATTTGGATAATAATAAATTTAAATCTTTTAAAATAAAGGGTATCAATAAAATCGATCCTATAAGTCCAATAAAGGCGAGAGCTTCGATATTTCCCACTCTCCTAACAACTCTTTGAATCAGAAAATCACCTATACCTCAACATAACATTGCTCCAAAAGCGGCTAATAAACTAAGTTCAAAAGGCATAAATTCAACAATAAAAAGGAATTTAAATAATTATTTATTATAAAAATCATGAAAAACAGATGTAAATGGGTGAATGATAATCCACTAATGGTTAAATATCATGATGAAGAATGGGGCAAGCAAGTTCATCATGATAAAAAATTATTTGAATATATGATCCTAGATGCATTTCAAGCTGGATTAAGCTGGAATATAGTAATAAATAAAAGAGAGAATTTTAGAAAAGCGTTTAGCAATTTTGATCCTGTTAAAATTTCTAAATATGCTGAGAAAGATATTAAAAAATTATTAAATGACAAAGGGATTATAAGAAATAAGGCAAAAATAAACTCTACTTTAATAAATGCTAAAAAATTCATTGAAATTCAAAAAGAGTTTGGTTCTTTTAATAAATATATATGGCAATTTGTAAATTATAAAACAATAGATAATAAAATAAAAGGCATATCAAGAATTCCTTCAAAAGATAAAAACTCAGATAAAATGAGCATTGAATTAAAGAAAAAAGGTTTTAAATTTGTTGGAAGTACAATCTGTTATGCGTTTATGCAGGCTGCTGGATTAATAAACGATCATGAAATAGGCTGTTTCAGATATAAAGAAGTGAAAAATGGCTAAGATTATAGTTGATTATAGAGAAGATAAAAATATTGTAAAAGAATTGTATAAGCATCAGATAGATGTTGAAATAATATCCTTAATCTCTGCCGATTATGTAATGCAGGTTAAAGACATTAATGGAAATGTTAAAGACTTAGGAATTGAGAAAAAAACCATTAGAGATTTTTTAAATTCTATAATAGACAAGAGAATATTATCACAATTAATTGCTTTAAAAGAAAATTTTCCTTTACAACTATTAATTATCGAGGGTGAGGAAAATATTTATCAAATAAGAGATTTTCATCCAAATGCAATTAGAGGAATGTTATCAAGTATTGCAGTAGATTACCAAATTCCAACCATATTTACCAAAAATTATAGAGATACAGCTGCTTATTTAGCTTTAATTTCTAAAAGACTTGAAAAACCAAAAAGGCACATTAGTTTATTGAGTAAAAGAAAGCCTTTAACACTAAAAGAACAGCAAGAGTATCTAGTTGAAGGACTTCCTGGAGTTGGTCCAAGTTTAGCTAAGGCATTATTGAGCAAATTTAAATCTGTTAAAAATGTTGTTAATGCTAAAGAGCATAAATTAAAAAAAGTTGATAAAATAGGAGATAAAAAAAGTAAGGTTATAAGAGAAATTCTCGATTCAGAGTATAAAGAGTAAAGTATATAAATTATTGAATTATCCAAGTATATGGTTAATTTATTAGCGGTTTTAGTTTCTGGAGTTATTGCTATGTTTATTGGATTTTTATGGTACGGTCCTTTATTTGGAAAAATGTGGATTAAATTAAGTAATATTAACCCAAAACAAATGAAGGAAATGAAAAAGAAAAGCATGGGTAAAAGTTATTTTTTAGCGTTTATTGGAACATTATTAATGTCATATATCTTATCTTTATTAGCATCTTATTTTAGTGCAACTACATTCGGACAAGGGGCTTGGTTAGGATTTTTAATTTGGGCGGGTTTCTTTGTAACATCAAAACTAGGTATGACCATATGGGAAGGTAAACCACTTGGTTTATACGTATTAAATGTGTTCCATGATTTATTTGTTTTAGTAATTATCGGGGGAGTTTTATCTATTTGGGCTTAGTCTAATCCGAATAAAGATAAAATTTCTGGTTGACCTTTATAAATTTCTTTTAATGTTTTATCAACTTTAAATATTAATTTTCCAGATTTATTTAGCTTTTC
Source organism: Nanobdellota archaeon (assembly GCA_038045885.1). GTDB lineage: Archaea > Nanobdellota > Nanobdellia > SCGC-AAA011-G17 > GW2011-AR20 > JBBSXG01. The sequence continues at coordinate 19,393 of JBBSXG010000093.1, read as the reverse complement.
GCGTAAATAAACTTTATGATTATTTTTGTTTAATAAACCGATAACATTATAATGACCAGATACACTTCGAACTATTTTAAATTCATTTAATTTAATAATTTCTATGATAACGCAAATAGAGTGATCTTGTCTAGCTCTTTTTAATGCAAAACCCAATGCTATAGAGATATCTTCTGTAAATTCAGTTAAACAAGTCTCAGAGTCTTTTCTTTCTAAGAGACTTTCATAGTTGGATAAACTCGTTCCGGAGAATAATCTTTTTTTCACAAATTTATTAGAAATTCAAATTAATTTAAACTTTTCTAAAATTTCGTACTTTGATCCATCTTTAGTTAAAATACTTCTAACTAAACAGAATTCATTTATCTCAAGCTCTTTTTCTTCAATATCAATTTTCAAATTTTTATTAAATTCTTCTTTATCCTTAATAAGTTTGACTCTTGCTAAAGTAATATGAACATTAAATTCTTGATCTTTAGAAAAAATATCTAATAATTCAGAATCAACCTGTTTTTGTAATTCAATAGCTTTTTCTTTTGGGCTTAATCCTGTCCAAATTACTCGGGCATGATCTTCATTTGGAAACACCCCAATTTTATCTAACTTAACTTTAAATGATTTGAATTTGATTTTATTTAATCTTTCTTTAATCTCATTTAATCTATTCTCTTTAACCTCTCCAAGAAATTTCAAAGTAAAATGTAATTTACTTTTTGCTATCCAATTTATTTTTCCATTAAGATTCTTTTTCAAATTATTCTGAACTTCATATAAATAATCTATAATTTCTTTGGACAAAAATATTCCAACAAATAGCCTCATATTAATTCCTTTATTATTTTAGCGGCTATTTTACAAGTTATTAAATTAAAATCTTTATCCGTATTAACTTCAACTAAATCATATTTTTTAATATTTTTTAGCAATTTAATCCTTTGTATTAGATATAATAATTCTCTAGTCGATAATCCTCCTGGTTCTAAATAACCTGTTCCGGGAGCAAATGCTGGATCTAAAACATCTATATCAATCGAAATATACAGTTCTGGAAATTTTCTTGCATTTTCCATAATAATATCACAAGAATCATGTAAGTTATTAAATAATTGTCTCGAAGTTAAATATTTTATCTTGTAGTCTTTTAAAATTTCAACTTCTTTCATATCAGGATTTCTAACACCAACTAAGATTATATTTTCAGGTTTAATAATTTTTTCTTTAATTAAAAAATATAGCCAGTCTGTTTGTATTGGTTTGTCAAAATGTTCAAATAAATCAGGATGTGCATCGAAGATTAATATTCCTGCATCTTTATTTTTAAAGAACTTTTTAAAAATGTGATAGCTTATAGAATGATCTCCCCCAAGAAAAATATCTCCATCATATAATTCTTTTATATTGCTTTCAATAATTTCATATTTATTATCTTGAAAGTTTTCATTGCTCCAACATTCATTTAATTGTTTAACTATTTCGTCTGGAGCTTTCTCAGTTCCTTTATTTACATCTGTTCCTTCTGAGTAAGGTATCTTGACTATTTTCATAATTATACTAGAAAAAGTAGTTTTATAAAATTTTATTATGTCTAAAATGGAAATATTTATATATCTCAAAACCATGATATTTAGATGATATTGCAGGTAAAAAAAGGAAGGGTATGGATCCCAAAGAAAAAACAGACCAAATATAAAGGAAAATTTATTGAAATTTTTGTTAAAAATAACAATAAAAAATCTTCATTTATTGCTGTAATCCCTAAAGATGGTAGATTCTATATTCCGATAGAGATCAGAAATAAATTAAAAGTAAAAGATAAAATAAAAATTGAAAAGATTATTCTTCTAAAAAATAAAAGGCGAAATGATAAATTAATTAGTAAAAATCGATTTAATATTTTATCAATAATACCAGAAAAGACCTTATCTGATTATGAAATCTTGGTTGTGGATATGGGAGATAAGTATCTCTGTTGGTATTGTACCCAAGGAAGACCAAAAGAAATTTTACTAAATAAACATGTTCCTTTATCGTTTGCTAAACTATTAGGTTATTATCAAGCAGAAGGTGGAAAACCAAAATTAAGAAAAAGAACTGGAAGAAATTTTAGTTTTACAAATAAAAAATTTGAATTAATAAAAGATTTTTTTAACATATCAAAATGCCTCTTTGATGTAAAGGAATGGAATGTTACTATTAGATATGAAAAAAATATGGATTATAAGAAGATAGAAGAACTTAAAGACAAATTAAAATTTTTAGGAATAAACCCTAAAAAGATATTTATAAGACAAGCAAAAAGAATAAAAGAGAGTACAATTGTTTTATGGATTTCTAACAGTGTATTAACAGAAGTGATAGATAATTTTAATAAAAAATTTAAAGAGTTTATAATCAAAGAAAAAAATGAGTTTCTATTTAAAAATTATTTTCAAGGGGAAATCGCTGGTGATGGAAACTTTTTTTCTTACAGAGATAAAACTGGTTCTTTGCATTCTAGATTAAATATATATGAAGAAAAATTAGAGTACGTTTTGAATCATAAAAGAATTTTAGATAATTTTGGGTTAATTGGAAAGATAAAAAAAGATAAAGAAAAGGAATTGTATACATTAAAATTAACTAATAATTGGGAGATGTTACTAAGGTTATTAGAGTATGATTTATTTTACAATGCACCACATCATAAAAAGAGGCTCATCTGGACAATTAAAGAGCATAACCGATTTAGGGCATTAAATTATATCATAAATTTACCAATTAAGTTCAATTCTAAAATTTTAAATAAAACTTTAGGTGATAGGGGGACTTATATTTATAGTTGGTTAAGAAAAAGAAGGAAAGAAGGTTTAATAAAAACATTGGATAAAGGGTTATGGAGTTTAACGGAAGAGGGTATAAAAATAAAAAATTTATTAAATAAAACTATTTAGTAATTTTAATCTGTTTAATTACATTATAAAGTTCTTTAGCTTTCTTATCTTTATCAAAATAATCTCTTACGGGCTTAATCATTTTTTCAAGCTCATTTGCAACCGCTATCTTCAAATCAGCCGGATGTAGTTTTCCATTTAAATAAGCATTTTTCATTTCTTCATAACTATAGAAGATTACATCTCCGCCGAATTTTTTAGGTCTTTCTATTTTCATAGATTTAATGTTCTTAAAGATAATATATTTACAATATTCTAATAAAGGGTTGCCTTCCTCTATTTTTTCTGGACAATAAGCTGAGTTAATCTTTGTTTTTAGTTCTTCATAAGTCTCGTGCATATAAATAGCACTTTTTGGGTCTGATTTTGACATTTTAGATTGAATTAATGTTTCTTCTTCTGTAGAACCTCTTTTAATTCCCTGTAACCCTATAATAATATGATGATGAACAGCCACCGGTTTTTTCCATTTTAGCTTGTCTGCAATTTCTCTTGATAAGATATTTGCTCTTCTTTGATCCATTCCTAGTTGGCATATATCAATACCCATCTCAAATATATCTGTAACTTGCATTGGTGGATAGAATAGTTGACCCATGCTTAATTTTTCACCCTGTTTTCTACCCATTATTGTTGTAGCACGCAGATTTCTATCCAATGAAATCTCTTTTCCCACTTTCAAAAATCGATCCCAATACTTTATCCCATCCATTAAATCTTTAGCCCAAATAACTTCAACCTTATTCATATCAATACCGCAAGCTTTCCATACTTCAACAAAGTATTTTCCAGCATTTCGGATGTTGTCTAAATTTCCTTCTAACTTATTATTAAGAAAAGCAAAATAATCAGCGAGGTATAATTTAAATTTTATCCCAGCTTTGAGCATATTTTTCAAATTTGTTGCCCTTAATAAACCGAAATGAATTGGGGCCAAGCCACTGGGTTCGAACCCATCGTAGGCAATAGGTTTAGAATTATTTTCAAAAACTTCCCTTAAATCTCCCTCTGTAACAATTTCCTCAGCAAAATCTTTTATTAGGTTAATTTTAGTTTCAGTATCCATTTAAAAAGCTATTTAAATTTATCTTAATAAATTTTGCTATTTATGAAAGAAAGTAACTTGTTGAAGATATCTGTAATAACTGCATTAGTTGGAATTCTTGTATTGTTATTTATTTTAGATAGAATTGATTTAAGTAACGCTGATATTGTTAACTTGACTAAAGAAGATATTGATAAAAAAGTTGAGATTAAAGGTGAATTAATTAGCATAACAGAGACCCCGGGATTATATATTTTAAATGTTAAAGATTTTTCAGGAACAATTACTGTAATTGTGTTTAAAGAAGATGATTTAGAACTAAAAAAAGGAGACATTTTAGAGATTGAAGGACAAGTAACAAGCTACAAAGATAAATTAGAAATAATTGCTAAAAAAATAACTGTTTTATAGAAAAGCGAGGGTTCATATTATGTTAAGACATTCTGATTTTATGAAAAAACTTGATAAAATTTTATTTGTTTTATGGATTTTAATGGACTTTTTAGCAAGTTATTTTTATGAACTGAAAAGTAATCTTATTAGGTATCTATTTTTTGGAATTGGAATTATTTTAACATTATATATTTTTAAGAGAGGAGTTTGGGAATCTGGAATTTTGGAAGAGAAGTGGTTGGGAAATTTTCTTGTACTTATTCTTTTTATGGCTTCTTTTGGAATCCTTGGAATGGGGTTGGTATCTTTTCTTAAATATGGTTACTATCCCGGACATATAATTATTCTCATTATTGGTTTAATAGGCTTGACTATTTGTTATTTTGGGATAAGAAAAAGAAAAATTCTAGGAAAATAACAGCATTTTTTAAAGGTGATATCACCTCTTTTTGTATATCACCAATCATTGTGAACACAAAAACATTTATATATATTTCTAAATTATAAAATAGATGGGTATTAATAATAATTTTGAGATTTTGGATTTAATTGGAATGGGGTTATGGGCAAATAACGTTACTGCAGTTTTAGACGGAAAATTATCAATTAATTCTGATATTAAAAAAAGAACATTAGAAGAAGCAATAACTTATTTTAATTATGATTTTGGAAATATGAATGAAATCATAAAATTAAAACCAGAATTTTTGAATTTTAGTCTTGAGGAATACAAAGAAAAACTGGTTAAGTTTAGAAAAACATTATCCTCTTTGATGATTAGTGATACAGGAAATTTAGAAATTAGGAATGAACTATCGGAATATTTTAGAAATTTAACTGAGAAAATATTAAACAAAGTTTGTGGTTATCGTCAAATTTGACATTTAATGTAAAATGCACAATTTACCAAAATTAGAATATGCGTATAATGCTTTAGAGCCTTACATAGATGAACAAACAATGAAAATTCATCACACAAAGCATCACCAAACTTATGTTGACAAATTAAACGTTGCAATAAAGGGAAATTCTTATTTAGAGAAAAAATCAGCTGAAGCTTTAATTAGAGATTTGAATGAAATTCCAGATTCAATTAAAAATGCTGTAAGAAATCATGGTGGCGGACATCTTAATCATTCATTCTTCTGGCAATTACTAAAAACAAATATTCCGGTTAGTGTAGAACTTTCTAAAGTGATTAAAGAAAATTTTGGTACTTTTGAAACATTTAAAGAAGAGTTTACTAAAGCAGCTTTAGGTTTATTTGGATCTGGATGGTGCTGGCTAGTAATTAACGAAAATAAATTAGAGATAATGACAACCCAAAATCAAGATAATCCGTTAAGTCAAGGCAAAGTTCCAATATTAGGATTAGATTTATGGGAACATGGTTATTATTTAAAATATCAAAATAAAAGAAATGAGTATATAGAAGCCTTCTTTAATGTAATAAATTGGGATAAAGTTGAAGAAAACTATAATTTTGTTAATACAGAGTTTTAATCTAATCATTTTATAAATTTTTTCATAACATCTTCTTGAATGTTATTAGAAATATTAATCGCAGTTTTAATTGGTTTATTATTAGGAACATTTACAGGATTATTTCCTGGAATTCATATTAATCTAGTCTCGGTTATTATATTTTCTTTATCAGCTGCGCTTTTGGAATATGTTTCATTATTAACTTTAAGTGTAGTCATAATTTCAATGTCTGTAACGCATACTTTTCTAGATGCAATTCCAAGTATTTTTCTAGGAGCACCTGATTCTGGAATGGAGTTAGGAGTTTTACCAGGACATAGATTATTGTTACAAGGGCGAGGTTACGAAGCTGTTGTTCTAACTGCTATCGGAAGTTTGTTTGCTGTAATAATGATGGTTATTTTTGCTCCTTTCGGAATTCATGTAATAAAAAACATTTATCCAGTAATTCAACCAGTAATCCCTTATGTTTTAATCTTCTTTTCATTATTATTGTTTTACAAAGAGAAAAAATCAAAAATATTAGCGATAGTTGTATTTTTGCTTTCAGGTGTTTTGGGGTTAACAACTTTGAATATTGGATTAAAAGAACCCTTATTTCCATTACTTTCAGGGTTGTTTGGAACAAGTATATTAATAACAAGCATTTTAGAAAAAACTAAGATCCCTAAACAAAAATTTACCGATACTAAACTAAGTAATAAAGAATTATCAAAATCAATGAGTTCGGGGTTTATTGCAAGTTTCTTGTTAGGATTGTTTCCCGGATTAGGATCTAGCCAAGCTGCTGCTGTTGCGACATCTTATCAAAAAAATATTTCTCCTGAAAGTTTTCTTGTTATTGTTGGGGGGGTTAATACATTTACAATGGTTGTCAGTTTTTTAGCATTATATTCCATAGATAAAGCGCGTTCAGGTTCTGTTGTTATAATCTCGAAGTTATTAGAGAATTTTACTATAACTCATTTAATATTATTTCTTGCAGTCTCTTTAATAGCTGCTGGTGGTGCAACATTTTTAACATTAAAGTTTGCGAAAATATTTTCAAAATTCATGGTTAAAGTAAATTATTCAAAATTATGTTTGTTTATAATCTTCTTAATCACAATTTTAGTGACTTTAATCACAGGTTGGTTAGGATTATTAGTTTTAATAGTCTCGACTTCTATAGGATTAATTCCAAATCTTACAAATTTAGGAAAAAGTCATTTGATGGGTTGTTTAATGCTACCCGTGATTTTATTTTTCTTATTATAATTATTGAATAACCAAGGACATTATAAAAATAATTAAGATAATTGTGATTAAGATTAATAATTTAAGGACATAATGCTTATCATGTTTTATTTTTTGAAAACAATCATCACAAATTGGTGGTTTTTTATCTACATGAATTTGCTTAACTTCATTGCAATAGATGCATTTTCTTTTTAGCATCATGTGAACCACTTCTTTAGTTCCTGTTGTTTTTCTGTTTCTTTTCCAAACATGCTTTCTATCCTTAATTTAGTAATCTCTAAACTCTGCTGCAAGTATGGTGGAAGATCGAATTTCGCTGCTAAGTCTAAAGCTGGTTGTAAATACTTCAATATAAATCCTTCTGCTACAGTAAATAATAACTTACCATTACATTTTAAACATATTCCCGCAAGAGGGGGTCTTCTGTATTTTTCATTACAACTAACACACCTAAACTCCTGTGTGCTGAATTTTCTCATGTTTCCTCTAATATCTCTAATAAAATGCCTCTCGATAACTAATCTCGCAACATCTGCTCCATCAACTGCTCTTATCATTTCTGCAAGTTTAATCTGTCCTAAAACTTTATCCTGCATTGTTGGAATTGATTTGTATGCAGAACATCTTATTCCGGCGTTAAAATCTTTAGTATCGTGAGTAAATCCAAAATTATAATATTGAGAATCTTTTCCTAATCTATCTTTTAATTGTTCTATCTTAATTTCCCAAGGCCATTTATATTTTTCAGCTGCTTCATAAAACTCTAGAGGATATTCAGTTACGACATCCATATCAAATACCATATCATCTACTTCACTCGGAATTAATGTCGAAGTAATAACTAAAGGTGCATCTTGAGTTGATCCACGGTGTGCTGGAAGATATTTTCTTGAAAAATTAATTAAAGCATCAAGTAATAATATAACACAGTCTTCATCACCTTCACAATCTCTTCTTTGTGCAGCATGCCACATTGGATTAGCGAAACATCCTTGAGTTCTTGAAAATCCGATAATTCTTCCAACAATTGCTGCTGAAGTATGGGGAGCTAATCCAATAACTAAATGCCCAATTAAATCTTCTCTTGTCTTAATATTATAAAACCTTGGGAGGCCATAAAAATGTTCTAATAAATCATCCATAAAATTCGCTATTCTTGTAAATACTAAGTCTGCACCCTCATCAGGGGACTCGATGCATGCAGGCAGGATAATATCATTAGGAAGAATTTCAGCTAATTGATCATCATTTTCTAATTCATTTCCATAAATGTCTTTTTCATATCCTAATAATTTTAATTTCTCAACGCTTGTAGAAATTTCTTTTGATCTGAAAGCTGTAATAGGCATTTCAGTCATATCATATCTTATTGTTCCGTCTTTATTTACATACAATTCATTTATGGCTCTTAATATTCCTTTGACTAAATTTTCAGGAGTGTGATCTTCATTACTTGTTCCTCTAACTCCCTTGATTAAATCAGGAAAACCTTTAAGTTTTAATTTTTTAACAGCATTTTCAATATAATGGTTTATGGGCAAGTTCTTTGTAACAAACGATTTTGATTTTTGGTGTTTTGTACACACTTCATCCTTAAAATCATTACAACTTTGACAAAAATATTTTCTTTTAGTTAAATTATCACATACCTCGCATTTAGGATATATTGTATCTATGTCACAGTTTCCACAATAGAATATAGGAAACTCTGCCGTAACTTGTCCTTTTCCTAAAGCTGCATTAAAACTTCTTAATTTTCCACCCTCTTCTCCAACAGGGAATAAAACATGAGGACTTCCAGTTAATTTACGTAACTTAGCTTTCTCTGGCCTCCCCATTCTCGCACCGATGTAAGTTCCAGATTTATCTCTCATCTTTACTTTGCATGTTCTTTCAAGAATTTGCAAAACATCTTCATCTTCTTCACTATATTCAACTTCAAAATTTCTTAGACTAAATAATAATGCTTTAGCATCATCGTCTTTGATAACAACTTTTTCATTTAAAATAACATCATGAGGAACTCCGAGTAATTCTAATACGCGTTTTGCATCAACACCTTCCAAATCTTTAGTAATATCGTAAGTTAAAGACAATATAATTTTATCCTGAACAATTTCTCCTTTCTTAAACCAGTCTAGTAAGCTCAAAAATTGATGTTTATTAATGTCCTTCCAATGATAAGTATAGCGCGGGTGCAAAGGAATATTATATTTTAATGAGAAATTGATTAAATCTTCAATTGGAATTTTTGTTTTTGATTTTTTAAATAATTCTTCAAGCAAATTCTCTTCAAGTTGCAATTCCTTGCTTAATTCCTTAAAATTAATTTCACCATTTTTATCTTTTATCGCCTTCTTGAATTCCTGTAGCCACCATTCTTCATTATAACCACAAGGAACAAGGATATGTGCTCTGTTGAAAAATTCTCCATAATTTACTAAGAAGTCTCCTAAAAATAAAATCTCATTAACATCATTTTTGATTTGTTTTGCTTGTTCCTCTGTTTCAACAAAAACAACGCTCTGGTCATTTAATTTTACTATTGGTCCTTCTATGCTATCACAAGAACCCATTGCACTAGATTTTCCTGGGCGTTCATATCTTAATTGAGTTCCTATTCCAATATACTCTCTTAACATTATCATTGTAGCAGGATGCATGCTCATACTACTTAATCCAGAAGTTCTAGATCTCCCATATCTTAATCTAAACCCTCCTGTTCTTAATGGATGTGTTAAAACAGGTCTTCCTGCAACTAAATCTTTTATGTAAGTGTAATCGGGTTTTATTTTTTGTTCTGCACCTGCATCTTTTTTTTCATGAGATTTAATTTTCTTTTGCAAAACAATAAATTGTTCTAGAAAATTCCATTGCTCCATATCATACTCTTTATGCCATTTATTTATTTTTCCCCAAAACTTTGGTGCTTTTTGGGTCAAGGCTTCCCCAATAACTAAACTAAAACCGTTTCTTAGTCTATTTGTTCCAACTCTATCTAAATCCTTATAATTTGAGACGTCTAACTTCTCACTTGGTTCTCCATTTATTTGGACCGGAAGATTTTTAATCATAAATTCAATTTCTTGTTCGCTTGGGAGATACTGTAAATTAGTTATTCTTTCATGATAATCATAAAGTTCTACTACTGCTCTTTTAATTTCTTGTTCAGTCGGATCATATTCTGAATATCCCATTTGTTTTCTTATATAATCCGCTACAAAAATACTTCCGCAAGTAATTGTTGTACCAGCACTTCTTATTGGACCAGAAAACATTAAACAAAAATATTCTTTTCCGTCTCTTCTTTTATTTATTTTTAGTTCAGTGAATCCTTCTAATGGACTTGAAACTATTCCGTTTGATAAATAAGCTAATCCTACTCTAATTCCAACTTCCATCGCTTCAAGTTTGTCTTCAAATTTGCAAAATTTTTCCTGAGCAACTTCTAATGCGATATGCATTGCAACTCTCCAATCAACTTTTCCGTATTGATTTTCTAGTTCCTCCATTCTTTCTACCATTCCAGATTTTTTAAGTTGAGGAGCAACCACACTAATCAATCCTTCTACCCTTTCAACCATATTTCTAGCTAAAGGAACTTCAACATGATTAACAGGATCGTAACCAACAGAACGAGCTTGCTCTGCTACCTTATAGATTTCCTTAATTTCATCTTCAATTCTATTAAAATATTTATTTGCTTCCATCTTTTTCATTGAAATTCAATATTTTTATGTCTCTAGTTTTTAAATTAACTAAGATAGCTTTACAAGGATCAGGTTTTATTCCTCTTCTTTCTTGATCTTCTGTCTGAGCTATCCAACAACTGCAATTCATCATTGTAATATTTCTATAATTAGCAACTTTTGTTTTGTGAATGTGTCCAGAAATTAAAAAATCAGGAATTTTTTCTATCATTAAACAATCTTCTTTTGAATGAGGTAAGTACTGTGTTGAAGCATGACTTGGAGCAAGATGTCTTCTCTGTAATAAATATTTCATTATTAGTTCAGGGTTTTCTAATCTTCCTGCTTTTCTTATACTCTCTACATTCTCTGCAACATAAGGAAAACTAAAACCATGATAGATTAGAACGTTAAATCCCAAAAAAGATTCTGTAGAAGCGATGTTTACTATGGCTGGATTTGTTGTTAAAAAAACATTTTCCATTTCATAAAGTAATTTCGCTGTTTTTTTATCAAATACTGGTTGAGGCTCTGCTATCCTCATTGCATCATGATTTCCTGGAGAGACTATAATCTTAATGTCCTTTCTTACCTTTGAGATATATTCACAAAACTTATCATATTGTTTATAGATATCAGAGATTTCTAAATCTTCTTCTTGTCCAGGATAAACTCCTACTCCTTCAACTAAATCTCCTGGAATAAATAAATATTTGACTTTTTTTGCAATCTCCCTTTGTTCTTCTCCTCCATAATCTCCATTTAGCCAGTCTATAAATTTAAGAAAGTTTTTTTCAAAAAATACTTTGCTCCCAACTTGCATATCAGAAGTAAAAACAGCGTACTCTTCCGTTTCAGCTTTTCTTAGTTCATTACTTACAGGAATATCTGGATAAAATAAATCATTCGCGAATATTATTTTGTCCCCACTTTTTCCAGTAACTCCAATAACCTCATCTAATAAAGTATCATTTGCTACTTCAAATAACTCGTGTTTATTTTTACTTACAACAACATTAATTATTCCTGTAGGATCTTCTAACTTTAATAAAACATTTCCGTTCTTTGTGATATTTTTATCGCTAACCATTCCTATTATCGCTGCGTCATTTCTCTCAAATTTTCCTAATATTCGATGTATAGAAGTAGCGTTCTGCATTTCTTTCCTTGTCATTAATAAATTTTTTATTTTTTCATATCTCAATCTAAAATGAGTTACAAAATCTTGTACAGTGTATTTTTTCTCTTCGTCCAAATAATTTTTTAAGATTACAACATTACTTTCGTTGTTTTCCGTAACCTCAATTTCTGGTTCATGAGCCTGCTCTGTGAAGATGTTGCCTGGTTTTTGATCTAAAACCGTTAAAAAAGAATTGTATAGAGATTTATCCTTATCTTTTTCAAATAAAACTTTAGATTTATCAAACTCGCTCCAATTAATTTGTATTAAAGGTTTGTTTTGCTTTAACATCTTAAGAAAAACCTTATCTATAACCAATGGCTTTTCTTTTAAATCGCTTAAATACTCTAGAACTTCTTTTTTATTATCCTCATTTAACTCGTCTATAATCTCCGGACTAATGAGATAGCCCTTATTCATAAAAAATTCTACAACATGATTCATAACCCCAATCCTTCTGTTAAGATTTCCTTTATTTTTGGAAAAGTTGATGAATGAATTGCTAAAACGATTTCTTTTGTTCTTCCATATCTTCCTTTCGAGATAACTTGTGAGTTAATTATCCCAAGCATATCAAATTCTGCGATAATATCTGAAACTCTTCTTTGGGTTAAGGGTTTTATGTTAACCTTGGCACAGATTTTTTTATAATATTCATAAACTTCTCCCGTAAATATCTTATTACTTTCATCACAAACATTTAAAATGCTGTATAATGTAATTTGAAATTGTTTTGGCTGCGTTCTTACAGTATCAATTATCCTATCCTTCTCTATTTTTTCTTCTGCTTCGTCTAAATGGGTTAGTCTAATCTTTAAATCGTTCTTTCTTTCAGCTAATTCTCCTGCAACCCTTAATAATTCTAAAGCTCTTCTAGCATCACCATGTTCTCTAGCAGCATATGCAGCACATTTCTCAATAACTCCTTCTTCTATTGATTTATCTTTAAACGCCAAATTTGATCTTTGTTTTAAGATATCTTGTAATTGAATTGCGTTATATGGGGGAAATACAAGTTCCTCCTCTGATAAACTTGATTTAATTCTAGGGTCTAAATTATCTGTAAACATTAAATCATTTGAAATTCCTATAATTGATAACTGACATTTTGTTAATTCTGAGTTTAATCTTGTTAGATTGTATAAAATTCCATCTCCAGCTTTATTTACAAGTTGATCAATTTCATCTAAAACCAAAATAACTAATTGATTTTCTGTATTTATTGATTGTATAAATAATTTATAGACTTCTTCTGTTGGCAATCCCGTTGCAGGAACATCTTTTCCAAAAGCTCTTGCCAATTGTGCGATTAATCTATATTCAGTATCTGCAACCTTCTTTAGCTTACAATTTAAGTAATAATATTTGACATTTAACTTCTTTTTTTCAACAATATTTAATATCTGCTGCATTACGTGTTGAGTTACACATGTCTTCCCCGTCCCCGTTTTACCATAAATAAAAAGATTGCTTGGTTTTTCCATTCTTAATGCAGGGGCTAATATGGTTGCAAGTTGCTCTATTTGTTCATCTCTATGTGGAATATTCTCAGGAGTATAGTTATGTTGTAATGATTTCTTATTTGTAAATATAGTTTCGGAAGTAAGATAGTTTTCAAAGAACTTAGATAAATTATTATCACCCATTTTCGTATTATTGAAATTTCTATAGAACTATATAAAGATTATTATACTAAAAAAGATATACCTACACCTCTATTTCCTATGCAACAAGATTTCCAATGAAAACACCTTCTCTTCGAGTGGACTTAACTCGATTTTTTATGAAATAGTAGATTTAATAAATATATTATATTATATATATTATATACTATAGAAAAATTTATAAAATAAAAAAATAAATAAAAAAATAAAACATTAAAATTATTAAATTTTAAAGGTTATACAGTAAAAATCAAGAATCACAATTTTATTGAAGAAAAACCGCTTTTTCTTATATCAAACAAACATGAATTAAACATGATTTAAATAAAAAAGAAAGGTTGAAATAAACTCCAATGGAAATTCAAGAATTAACTAGTCTGCTAATGAAACTAAGGTGTGGGAGTCTCGTTATGATAAACTTTTATTAACTCATGATTTATCCTTTCTTCTAGCAAAGATAATTTAACCTTATTTTTATTATTATTTATAAAATTTTTAACTTTTTCATGTATGACTTCCTTATTAGGAAAATAATCTTCAAATCTCTTACCGTGATAAACACTTAAATAATAATCCAAATCTATTTTACCTTTACTTAAAGCACCTAAGATTACAATATTAAAATCATTGTCTTTATACCAATCGAAAAAATTCCCAAGATAAACATAAACATCTTTATTATCAACTTTAAGCGAAAAATTATAATGGCCTTCAAAAGAATTTCTAAAACCAGCTCTTGCTAAAGTTTTTTCGCTTACGTGTCTTATTAAATTAATGGGATATGAAACCATAAATTAATCAATTTACAACAAAACTTATAAAACTTTTCAATAAAAACGAAACATCCTCGAATAATCAAAAGATTTATAAATAAGTTGTTACTCTAGAGATAGTTAAGAAATAAAATATAATCACAAGAGGTCACAAAAAATGGCAGACGATGAAAAAAAATTTAATTCTAGACAAATAATGGGAAAACTTATAGTAAGCAGAACAGGTAAACGCTTTGGTGAAGTAAGCGATTTATCATTCGAGACAAGAACAGGAGAGTTAATCCATCTTGTTGTAAAAAACCCAACGGGCTACTGTGAAGGATTAGAACTAGAAAAAGATAAAACCGGAAGCCCATTAATACCATTCTCGGCTGTAATCGCAGTTGGAGACTTCGTTGTTGTTGCTGAAGAAGAAATTATTTAATTCTTTTTTAAAAAACAAACTTTTAAATTCAAGTATTTTATCTAGTTTAATATAAAAAATGAAAAATCTGGATTTTAAATCAACTGCTGAAATAAAAGTTTCTAAAAATATCATTGATCAGATCATTGGACAAGAAAATGCAGTTAACATTGTTAAGAAAGTAGCAAAGCAAAGAAGGCATTTACTGTTAATCGGACCCCCAGGAACTGGAAAATCTTTAATTGGACAAGCTTTAGCAGAATTATTACCAAAAGAGAAATTAGTTGATATCTTATCTTTTCATAATCCCGTAGATGATAACACCCCCATAATAAAAATAATTCCTAAAGGTGAAGGGAAAAGAATAGTTGCAAAGACAAAAATACAAGAAGCCGCTTCTGCAAAAAATCAAAATCTCATTTTCTTTATTTTATTAATCTTAACAATGATCGCCCCATGGTGGATAAGGAAAAGTTACGGGGACATTATGGCTGCAGCAGCTTTAATAGGAAGTATGATATTTTTAGCAGCATTCGTCTTATTTATTAATTTAAGCAAGAGAACAATGATTGCAGCAAACTTAGGAAGATCCCCTAAGATATTGATAGATAATTCAAATACAGAGAAAGCACCATTCATAGACGCAACAGGAGCACATTCAGGAGCATTATTAGGGGATGTTCTTCATGATCCTCTACAAAGTGGAGGATTAGGAACTCCTGCTTATGAAAGATTAATCCCGGGAATGATTCACAGAGCTAATGGAGGAGTTTTATTTATTGATGAGATCGCAAATTTAAACATAAGATCACAGCAAGAATTACTTACAGCAATACAAGAAAAAAAATATCCTATAACCGGACAAAGCGAGAGAAGTTCTGGAGCAATGACTAGAAGCGAACCCGTTCCATGTAATTTTGTTTTGGTTGCTGCAGGAAATTTAGAAACCGTAAAAAATATGCACCCTGCCTTAAGATCAAGAATAAGAGGATATGGCTATGAAGTTTACATGGATTCAGATATAGATGATAATGAGGAGAACAGAACGTTGTTCGCAAAATTTATTGCTCAGGAAGTTATTAAAGATGGAAAGATTCCACATTTTTCAAGAGAAGCTGTCGAGAAAATAATTGAGGAAGCAAAAAAAAGATCAGGGACTTCTGGAAAATTAACCTTAAGATTGAGAGAATTAGGAGGATTAGTAAGAGCAGCAGGAGATCTAGCTTTAGAAGATAATTCAAAATATGTTACTGTAAATCACATTGAAAGAGCATCTAAATTAGCGAGAACATTAGAACAACAAATTGCAGATAAATACATTGAACAAAAAAAACGTTATCAAGTTATTACAGTTACTGGAAGTATTATTGGAAAAGTAAATGGATTAGCCGTAATGGGATCTGATGATCATTTCTCAGGAATTGTCTTGCCAATAGAATCTGAGGTTACACCTGGAGGAAGAAGAACTGAATTTATCGCAACAGGACAACTTGGAAAAATAGCAAAAGAAGCAATAAAAAATGTCTCGGCAATTGTATTAAAACATTTTGGAGAAGATATTAAAGAAAAATATGATATCTTTATACAGTTCTTACAGACAGCAGATACTGGAGTTGAAGGAGATTCTGCAAGTATAGCGGTAGCCACAGCAATTATTTCTGCCTTAAAGAAAATTCCAGTAAGACAAGATATGACAATGACAGGAAGCTTAAGTGTTAAAGGCGAAGTTTTAGCTATTGGAGGAGTAACAGCAAAACTTGAGGCTGCAATAGAAGCAGGTATTAAAAATGCAATAATCCCAAAAACAAATGAGAGAGATGTTCTATTGAACAAAGAAGATAGAAAGAAAATAACTATTATTCCCGTATCCACAATAGAAGAAGTTTTAATGCACGCTTTTGATTGGAAGGGAAAAAACAATATTAAGAAATTAATTTCCCATTAATTCTTTATATTTATCATAAATTGTCTTATTCAAACTCCATTTTCTTTTAACGTTATTACCTTTACTCTCTTCAAAACTTTCAACCAATCCTAACCTTTTTAATTCTTGTAGTAAATTAAGAACAAACTCATCATCTCTTAAGATAGAATCTGAGACCTGATAGGTATACTTAAATTCGGGATAACTTTCATATAAAATTCTTAATACCTCTTCTTTTATTTTCTCTATTCTTTGGCTAGAGATTTTTGACATAATCTTTTTTTAATATATTACTATATAAATGTATTCCCATTCGGCTAAACAAACAAAAGCATAGTTTTATATAAATATTGAAAGTCAAAATATTATGCCCTTCATAGGATTTAGTTTTGATAAAATTGAAGCTACTAAAGATGTAGAAGAGATAAAAGGAAACATAAATATTAAACATTCTTTGAATATTAAAGACGTCAAAATTCATGAGGTTACAATGGATAAAAAGCAGGATGTTCTTAAATTTATATTTGAGTTTAAGCTTAATTACGAACCAAAAGTAGGGAATATTAATTTATTAGGGAATATGCTTTATTTAGAAGATAAAAAGAAAATTAATGAGATATTAGCAAACTGGAAGAAAAATAAAAAGCTTCCAAATGAGGTAATGCAAGGATTGTTTAATACAGTACTAACAAAATCAAATATAAAAGCTTTAGATCTTGCACAAGATATTAACTTACCTCCGCATCTACCAATGCCTAAAATAACTGCTGTTTCTAAAGAAAAATATAATGAATATATTGGTTAAACAAATTCCTCTAACGTCTTGATTTCTTTCTGTTTTTTAGAAGCCTGACTCCAGGTTAAGCCCTCTTTTTTCATAATCTTTAGTATCTTCAACTCTTTGTTCATATAGTTAATGAAATGTTTTTGTTTATATACTTTCTTAACTTTTATAATAGATTTCTTAATATATGTACAAAAATACAATTAAATTTATAAGCATAACCATCAAAAAATGATTACTAAATTAAGTATAAATTTTAGCAACGTTTTTATACTTTTTTTAACATCAAAAACATCATGGAAATCAACACCGACGATAAAATAAAGAATTCTTTCCAAAAAGTACGTGAAGATATTGAAACCTTAAAGCAAGAGATAGAAAAGGTTAAAGGAGCCCTATTATTAAGAAATAATGATATTTTAATGCTTAAAGAGCAGATTAAGTCTCAAAATGAGCTTATTTTAGGGTTATCAGATAAAATTGAGAGTATCTCCACTGGAAATGAGAGGGTTATCAATGATGCACTATCATCAACAATGATCAACAATGATGACCAACGATCACCTTTAAAGTCGTTTATCGTCGAGAAATTTAGACACTTAACAGACAGGGAATTTTCCGTTTTTTTATCAATTTATCAAATAGAAGAAGAAAAAGGAGCTGCAACTTATGCTGATATTTCTAAGCAATTGGGGACAACCGTCGTTAGTCTAAGGGGTTACATAAATGATCTCATTAATCGAGGCTATCCGGTATACGGAGAGAGACAATTTAACAGAAAAACCCTTTTTAGGATATCAAAAGAGTTCCGGAAACAGAACTTAATTTCAGAAGTTTTGGTCATAAGGGAAACCAAAAATCTTAAGCAAAAACCCCCATTTTCTCTCGAAAAACAGAATCTTTAGTTATTAAGTCTACCTTAATCCTCATTTCCAGTTTTTATTTCTATTTTTTGCTAAATCTAGTCTCATTTTCTCCAAGTTTGTTTTAGATCTTGCTAAAACCCACAAAAAACCTATCAAAATAGCACTCATTTTTTATTATTTAAGTCTACTATACTCTAAGAATCCCTAAAAACTAGTCTTTTTTACTATTTTATCTAATATTTTTTATTAAAACCTCTCTAAAATAAGCCTCATTTTCTACAGTTTAAGTATACTTTAATCCCTAAATACTCTCATTTTCTTCTCATTATTACCTTTTTCATGGTCTTTTCTATAAAAAATACCTTCCTTCCATTCTCAATATTTACCTTTTCTTTGACGTCAAAACCCATCCTTTTTAGATCATTAAGATGTCTTCTCACAGTTACAATACTTAATCCCAATTCTCTAGCTAAATCTTCATATTCTAAAGGTATCTCTGCTAAACTTAATGCATGAATTACCTTTTTTTGTGCAGGAGTTATAGTATTTTTAAGCGATTGAACGTTCATGAACGGGTCGATTGAACGATTGAACGCGATTGAACGCGATTGAACGATTGAACGCTCATCGTCGCTGGAGGGCGTTTGAACGATCAAATTTCGCAACATTTCCAGCTCTCTTTCTATTCTTTCGAATCTTTCATCATGATCATCATGTTTCTTCCTAAAATGACTAAGAAACTCATGAACCATACTAAAATCTCTTTTGATATTCGAGAAAGAATTTTTTAAATCACCCTCGATTTTCTTTATTTTATCCTCTTTTTTATCACCAAAAAACCAAAAAGCCATGTTATATTAGAAACTTAACTTATTATTAAACTTTTCTACTAATTTTAGCCATTTTGAACGGCTTTGAACGCGATTGAACGGCTTTGAACGACCATCACAAATTAGCATTATCGACGTAAAACTGCTAAAAACCTTTGAGAAATGCTGAGAAATAATTTTAATGCTAA
>JBBSXG010000092.1:0-1627 GCA_038045885.1 Nanobdellota archaeon | reverse complement strand
ACAAAGTATTACTATGGAAACAATTAGCCTAAAACTAGAAAAAGACATATTAAAAGAAATAGACAGTAATTTAATTAAAAATATGTATAGCACAAGAACAGAATTTATTAGGGATGCTATTCGAGAAAAATTATCAGATTTAGAAAAAGAAGAGCTATTAAAAGAAGTAGCTAAGCTAAGAGGCTCTTCAAAAAGAAAAACAACAGATGAGCAATTGCATATAGCT
This sequence comes from Nanobdellota archaeon, assembly GCA_038045885.1. Taxonomy (GTDB): domain Archaea; phylum Nanobdellota; class Nanobdellia; order SCGC-AAA011-G17; family GW2011-AR20; genus JBBSXG01. Next base: position 1,401 of record JBBSXG010000092.1, on the reverse strand, counting down.
GGAGAAAAAGCATTTAATAAACTAGAGAAAAAATTTGGATTTAAAAAGTAAATTTTTCACCTTCAACAAGATCAATTACTTCAACAACTAAACCCATTTTTTCTAAAGCAGTTTTAGCTTCTTCAAAAATACTATGATTGTTATTTCTTAAATAACTAAGTATTGAACCTATAGTGTCATCAACAATACCAGTTTTACTGTAATCATCCTCACTTATTAGAGGATCAAACTTAACTCCTCTTTTATCAGCAAAACTTTTTCCGTTAAATAACAAAGGAACCTTATCCAATGGCAAAAACAAAACAGAATCGTGCTCCAAATGCACATTATCGTATTTTTTAGCTTTCTTCATAGTTTCTAATAATTCATCTCGTGTTAAATTTCCAAGCCTATAAACCCAGGTTAAACCTGGGGTATAAGAATTATATAAACATCTAACTAATCCAGTAAGTTGCAGTCTTCCAACATTAATATCAGAATGATTTAACCCGCTTTCCTCACTTAATTCAGCAATTGCTTGCTTAGTAAACTCAGTAATATCAACTTTTCTACCATCAATCTCATTAACACTGGAAATAAAACCAGCAAAAACATTATATCTTCCAGGACCCTCACTTAATTGCTTAGATCTCCTCAATAAAATAATTTCATCATCTTCAGTTATTCCCAAAATATTTTGTGTTAAGACATGGAAAAAATTAGTTAAATAAAAAGTTCCTTTTTGTTCTATAACATTCCTAAGACCGACAAATCTATCCTCATTTAAAATCCTTAGCGAATTAGTTCTATTTCTAATCAAAGATAAAAAGCCAAGTGCTTCTATTGAACTGCTAACTCCAATTTCATAAACTACCTTTCCATCTGCTATTTTAAGAGAATGGAAGTTCGGTACGTCAGAAGTATACCAATGAAAGTTTAGCTCATTATTTCTCTTTGCAAATTCCCTAAATTCATCATTTAATCCTTCATCATCAAATATCCTTGTTTTTACTTTTCTTACAGAAATATCTTCTTCATGTTTAATACCGTGATTTAAAATTTGAATTTTTCTTACCATATTCTATGATTTTAGCTATCGACTAATTATACATTTAAAATCTTCGTTTTTCATAAACGATCATAATACTATTAATAAGTGGTAAATATAGTAAGTTTTATAAAGGGAATTTTCAACGAATTTTATTATTACATAAAGCATTTTGAAAATGGCAAATAATAGAAAAATAAGTGAAGATACGCTAGTAAACTGGCAATCTATTTTTAACGGCAATTATGCACAAGTATTAAATGGAAGATTAGAAGAAACAAATGGATTTGCTAAACAGGAAACTACCGATGAAGATGACTTCGATGACGATTTTGATATGGACTTAGTTCTCACCCGTCCAAAATCAAAAAATA
>JBBSXG010000091.1:0-3117 GCA_038045885.1 Nanobdellota archaeon | reverse complement strand
TTATAAATGTTCTGCTAATAATCTTTATATGAAGAAGCTTAATATAGCAATATTCACTGATACTTTTATCCCCCAAAGAGATGGGGTAGTAACATCTACACTTAGTTTAGCTAAAGGACTAGCTGATAAAGGAAATAAAGTATACATTATTGCTCCAAATTATAAAAATTTTAAAGAGTTATTATACCCAAATATTAGTGTGAAAAGAATGCCTGGTATACCTGCTCTTTTTTACCCTGGTTTTAAACTTACATCTCCTATTAGTGTGGAATTGATTCGTTATCTAAAAGATAAAAAAATTGATGTTATACATTTTCAAACGCCATTTACTCTTGGAGCTCAAGCAGTTTTAATAGCAAAAATTTTAAAAAAACCATTAATCGGAACTTTTCATACATTTATTACTGATGAACAATACATTAGACATATCGGGATAAACTCTAGTCTTCTTAAAAAAATTTCATGGAGTTATGTAAGAAATTACTACAATAAATGCAATTTAATTACATGTCCTTCAGAAAGTACAAAAAAAGAGTTGGTTGAAAATAGTTTTATCAGACCTGTAAGAGTTATATCAAATGGTATAGACTTATTTTCTTCAGATAATTCAAAATGGAAAAAAATAAAGGAAAAGTATAAGCTTAACGCCTCGACTTTGTTATTTATTGGAAGAATAGCACATGAAAAAAATCTTGGTTATCTTTTAGAATGTTTTAAACTAGTAGTTAAAAAGGTTCCTAATACAAAGCTCATAATTGTGGGGGATGGCCCTCAGATGGATCAGTTAAAAAAATATGCGAATAAGCTAGGGATATCTAATAACATAATTTTTACTGGTAAAATAGAGCACGAAGAATTATTGAAATCAGGAATCTTTAAGGCAGTTGATTTGTTTGTAACTGCCTCTACTACAGAGAATCAACCAATGACTATATTAGAGGCTCAAATAAATGGTCTAGCTTGTGTTGGAATCAATGCACGTGGTATTAAAGATTTAATAAAAGATGGTTATAATGGATATCTGGCAAAAAATGGAGATAAAGAAGATTTTGCAGAAAAAATAGTTAGTTTAATTAAAAATAAAAAACTTCTTGAAAAAATGAGTAAGAACACACTAAAGGAAATTAAGAAACACGAAATAAAATCAGTAATTAGTCAATGGGAAGAAACCTACAATGAGGTTATAAATGAAAGAAAATGAATTGACTGGAAGAAAAAATATTAAAATATGCCTTTATGTTGGTGATTTTAAACTTCAGAAAGCATCTGGTATGGGTAAGTCAATTAGTCATCAAAAGGAAGCGTTAAGATTGAACAATATAAACTATACTACAAATCCATCTGATCAAGATTATCAAATCCTACAAGTTAACTCTCAATTCCCTAAAGACTTAATAGTAATTAATAGAGCAAAAAAACAGGGAAAGAAAATAATTATTTATTCTCATGTCACATCAGAAGATTTCAGAGAAACTTTCTTTTTTTCTAATCTACTTTCCCCCATTATTCGTATATGGCTGAATTATTTTTATTCTAAAGCAGACTTATTAATTTGTCCAACAACATATACAAAGAGTTTAATTGAAAATTACCCAAGGCTAAAAAATAAACCTATAAGAGTTGTTAGTAATGGTGTTGATGTAAATAAGTGGATTAACAATAAAATGTTAGGTGATAAATTCAAGAAAGATTATAATCTTAAAAAACATGTAGTTCTTTCAATTGGTCTAGTTTTTCCTAGAAAAGGCATTATAGATTTTATTAGAGTTGCAAGAGATGTTCCTAAAGCTCATTTTCTTTGGGTTGGTCAATACCTAAAAAATATGGTGAAGAGTAAAGGTATAACTAATGAACTTAAAAATAAACCTGAAAATTTTATGTTTACTGGATTTATTGATAATTTAATTGAGGCATATTCTGCAGGAGATATTTTCTTTTTTCCAAGTTATGAAGAAAATGAAGGTATAGTTGTTTTAGAAGCTGCAGCTATGAGCAAAGCAATTATAGTAAGGGACATCCCAGTATTTAGGTCTTATCTAAAAGATGGGGTAAATTGTTTAATGGCAAAAGATAATGAGGAATTTGCAAAAAAAATAAATCTTCTTCTTAACGATTCAAAACTAAGAAAAAAAATTTCATATAATGCAAGAAAAGTTGCAAGCATTAAATCTCTTGAAAAGATAGGAAAAGAACTTAAGAATATCTACATAGATCTTGTTAATCTTTGATTATAATATTTTTTGAAAATTTTTATCAGAATAAATATTATTATAATAAATATTCCAAAGGCTACTAAGATATATTTCTCTAATTTTAAGTATTTTAATAAAGAAGATACTGTTATCCCTGAATAAAATCCTAATACAGTAAATAGTATTGCAGATAATAAATTAAGAGTGAGGCTTATAATAAAGAATTTCTTAAATGATACTTTTGAGAATCCGGCAAGTGCCAGGCCTGGAATTGCAAAACCAGGGATTAACTTAAAAAATATGATTAATTTAGTTGTATGTTTTGAAAAAACATTTTCTATCTTTTCCATTATTGGTTTATTTAAACCAAAAAATTCAGATATTTTCTTAATAGTATTTATTCTGCTATGTTTTCCAATCAAAAACAATATGGTATCTGGTATTAAATTTCCAAGTATAGATAATAAAAATATTACATAGATATTAAATACTCCTAAAGAAGCCAAAAATGCTGCAGCAAAGGTAATAACTGGTCCTTCAAGGAACATAATTAAAAAAATAATAAAATAACCATTTGACTGAAGAAATGTAAGAAGTCCTGCAGAAGTGCTTAAATCAACCATTGTCAGCAAACGTTTTAATAATTAATAAAGTTTGCTGGTGCCCCACGATTACTTAATCCTAAGGATTAACTTCCTGACGTTTTCCTTTGTGATAAAGAGTTTACCTTTAATGCTCTTTTGATCATCTGCTCTCCAGTTATGCCCCAATGGATATAAGAAATAAAATCTTTAGGATTGATGAATTTTCTTCCAAATTGATTATTTGTAGCAGGATCAGGTGTTTGCTTCTTAATTTTTGAAACCTTTGCTATGAATCTTAATTGATAAAAAACAGACTTCTTCCCATTTTTTGTCTTTTCTAT
>JBBSXG010000090.1:0-6572 GCA_038045885.1 Nanobdellota archaeon | reverse complement strand
TTTCATGGAAAAATAGCTGATGTTGCAAATAAGGAATTTTTGGAAATGAAACATCTTAAAGGAATACTTATTGGTGGACCTGGACCTACTAAAGAAACGTTTCTTAATGAAAACCTTTTGAATAATGAGCTTAAGAGAAAAGTATTGGCTGTCAAGGATTTAAGTTATACTGGAGATTTTGGGTTAAAAGAACTTGTTGAAAAGAGCAATGATGTTTTGTCAGAACAAGCTTCAATCAAGGAGAAAGAATTACTTGATAAGTTTTTTACGTTACTTGCAAAAGAACCAAAAAAAGTTGTTTATGGAAAAGAAAAAACTATGAATGCATTGGAAATGAGCGCTGTTGATGTTATTATTTTATGCGACAGTGTTGATGATACCTTTGTGGATGAAATTGAAGAGAAAGCTACTTTATATGGGACTAATGTGGAAATTATTTCTATAGAAACTGAACTTGGAAATCAGCTTAAAGAACTTGGAGAAATTGCAGGGTTCTTGAGATTTGAGGTTTATTAAAACGATATGTTTTATATAAGATTTAATTGTTAATCTGTATGTTTAGTTTGTTTAAAAAAATTTCCGAAAAAGATTTACCTGGCATACTGAAAAGCTTGGAAGATGTAACCGTGAAAGCAACTGGTTCAAATTATAATAAAGTAGAAGGACATTACAATCGTGGAAGTGAGATTAATATAAGTGATTTGTTTGGTGTTCCACATTATGGAGATAGAACAATAATTGCCACTCCAATAGAAATTAAGAAGAAGGAAACCAAAAACGAAATCATTATAAAAATAAATATACCTTACCAACGGGCTCAACATGCTGGAAAGGGTGATTCGGATGTTTATCATGATACGTTGGAAAGAATAATCAAAGGCGTGAAAAAAGGAGGTTGAAAAAATTGAATAAAAAATTAGTTTATTTGTTCGTTGTTCTTGTTGCAGGATTGTTTGTTATTAGTGCTTGTGAACAAGCTGTTGGAAAGAAAGTTAATGATAAGAATAATAAAAAAAGTGGAGTTGGCTTATTAAAACCAACAGAATTACCAGGGGTTACATGTGCTTGTGTTAAGGATGATGGCTCTATTGTGGAATGTGAAGGTTTTTATGATCCAAATACAGGTTATACCCATTGTGAATGCTGTGGTACTGCATTAGCAACTTAGTAGTATTCTAAGTAATCCCATATAGTTTTTTCTTCCATTTTTTTATATTTTTTAACCAACCCTTTGGCAATCTGTCATTATAAATAATTTTTTAACAAGATTGTTTAAGTGTATTTTTTGACACATCCCTATACCTTATAAAAAACTTTATTAACAAGTTTATTCTTTAATCCAGATGTTAAATCCAAGCAAGATAGGAAATTCTTTGGAGAAAATTACTGATAAAACAAAAAAAAGTATGTCACATTAAGCCTTGCTGCATTGATGACTCTCAGCTCTTTTATGTCAAGAGACGCTTCTGCAGTAGAGCGTGATACTTTTATTAATCTTTCCGCAAGAAATCCTTGGCTTTCAAGCCAATGAATGAATTGTGGTGAATTTTTATTTCTTAATTTTGTTCAATTCAATAAGTTTAAAAATTAATTAACTTCTTAATCTATATGCAAGATATAAAGAACAGAATTGAAGCTGTTTTGTTCACTGTTGGAAGATTTGTTGATCTAGATGAATTATCTAAACTAACAGGAATTGCTTCTAAGGGAAGCTTGAATGAAGCCTTGCAGAGTTTGATTAATGATTACAAAAGCAATAGCAACTCTTTAGAAATTGTTGAAGACAGTGGCAAGTTTAAATTAAACCTAAAAAAGGAATATCTATATTTAACTGCTCAATTATTAGACCAGACTGAATTTGACAAACCAACACAGGAGACTTTAGCGTTAATTGCATATAAGCAGCCTGTTTTACAATCAGACATAATCAAACTTAGGGGTAATGGGGCTTATGATCATATATCTAAACTGAAAGAACTTGAATTCATTGAATCTGAAAAATCTGGAAGAACAAGATTATTAAAAACATCTGCAAAATTTTATGACTATTTTGATGTTGTTGGTGAGGAATTAAAACAAAAACTAGAGAATATCCAAAATGAAAATAAAACCACTTAGAATACTTGCAATAATATTCTTGTTAAGCCTTGTTTTTAATTTGTATCTAAGTTTTTCAAGCCCTTATTTGAATAATGATGATAGTTATTTTAATTTAAGAGTTATAGAAAATATAAGGAATACTGGCCTGCCAATAATTTACGATGAGCTTAGTTATGGTGGAAGATTTATAGTTGTGCAGCCATTGTTTCATTATTTATTCGCATTATTTTCATTTATCCCTTTTTACTTCAAGATATTCCCTGCTATTATGACAAGTTCTCTTGTTTTAATTTCCTATTTTATTGCGAAGGAAATAACAAATGACGAAACTTCATCATTGTTTACTGCTTTATTATCTGGGTTTATTCCTCTTTATTCAATAGTTTTAATAAATCAGTTCACACCCTATTTTATAGTTTTACCTTTAACTGCATTTTTGTTATTTTGTTTTATGAGACTTGAAAACAAAAAATATCTAATATATTTCATTGTTGGCAGTTCTGTTTTGGTTTTAATGCATCCTTATTCCTTTTTGTTAATATTCATCCTTCTTTTTTATGTTCTTCTTATGAATGCAGAAGGCATACCAATAATAAAACTAAAAAAAGAAATAATGATTTTTACTCTTTTTCTTGTTCTTCTTATTAACATTATAATATTCAGAAGGGTATTTTTAGAATATGGAATTCATGTGGTTTATGGAAATAACCCCTTGAGTAATACTCTTAACATATTCAAATCGATTTATCTCATAGGGATAATACCTTTATGTTTAGGCATACTTGGAGTATATCAAGGTTTTTTCAAGATGAAAAAAGAGTCCATCATTTTAATTTCTTCATTAATATTAGGAATTTTGTTTTTGCTTTTGATAGGTATGATTAATATTGACATAGGACTATTGTTCCTAAGTTTTGGTCTTGTTATTGCATCCAGTCTTTCAATAAAATTTTTATTTATTTATCTTGAGAAAACAAAGTTTAATAGCTTTAAAAATTTTGTAATAATTGGTTTTGTTTTTTTCATATTTTTACTGTCTTTAGTTCCTACTTATATCAGCTATAACAAAGAGTTTACCAACCTGAATGATTTTAAATGGCTTAAAGAAAATTCCGAAAGTGATGAAGCAATAATTGCTCCATTAGAATATGGGCATATGATAAGTTATTTTAGCAGAAGAAAAAATATTATTGACAGCAATTTTTTATTAGCCCCTGATCCAAAACAGAGAAGTTATGATGTGAACCTAATGTACACTGGATGGTCCTATAATAAAGCCCTTGAAATATCCAAGGAATACAATGCAGAGTACATTTATATAAATGACAATATTAAGAAATTTTATAACATTCAAGATTTGAAGTATGTTCAAGATGGAAAATGCATCACAAAAGTTAAAGAGAATATATACAAAGTTATTTGCTAATCCTTACATAATTTTTTTACTGGCTTTTATTATTTTAGCATTACCTTCTTTAATCAGAGGTTTTGACATTCATGGACAAGAAAGCTATTTTTATTACAGAATCTCAAATTATGTAATAAGCAATGAAGTACCTTCTTATGATTTTCTAAGCTTTGGCGGAAGAGCATTTTTATACAATATGGGAAGCATTTTGTTCTTGGTATTATTCAATCTTTTACTCAAAATAAGCATTATTAACCTGCTGGTTTTTATTCCAATAATTCTTGGATTCTTGTCTTTATTATTATTTTATTCAATCTTAGAAAAATTTAAAGTTACAAGAACTACTTTGAGTTTTATTTGCTATCTGTTTATCTTAAGCCCTGCATTCTTTTACTCATTTACCCATTTTACATCTTTCACAATTCCTTTATTCCTTAATCTTCTTGGATTTTATTTTATTATAAAAGAGAAAAAAATATTCCATTACCTTGCTTTTTTTGTTTATCTCATATTGTCATTCTTTGAGTTTATTCATATATTATTTGCTTTAATAATAATATTTTTTTACTTATGGAAAAATAAAAAACTTAACAGGTTTATTCCTTATTCAGTTATTATCCTTTTGATAATATACCTTAACAATAATTTTGTTCATTTTGGAATAAGTATAATAAACTACAATTTTTATGAATATTTTTCTATCCTTGGAGGAGAATATGGTTTGAGCATATTTTTAGTATTTATGTCATTTTTTGGCATGGTTTATTTGTGGAAAAAAAAATACAAAAATGCATTGTACTACTTGTTTTTTATGTTTAGTATAGTTATGCTGATCTTGAACATAAAATACATTGTTTACACTACCTTAATTTTATCTGTTCTTGGAGCTTATGGCCTAAAATATTTATACCAACTTAAATGGGATTCAATTATAATCAAGGATATTACTGTAATTATACTCATAGTAGGGGTGATATTCTCAGGAGTATTATTTTTGGTAAATAGCTCAGAAAGGGATCCTAACTCTGGAGTTTATAATGCATTGATATTTATTGAAGACAACACAAATCCGAGAGATGTGATATTATCCCATGAGAAATATGGAATTTACATAAACTCCATCTCATCTAGGAAAAATTTTGTTGATATAAACAAAGCTTATGCACCGAGATCTGAATTAAGATTTTATTATCTGGAAAAAATATTTTATGACAAAGATTTAAGCAATACATTAAAAATATTTGAAGAATTTAAAATAAATTACATTTTCATAACTCCTGAAATGAAAAATAGCCTTCTCTGGACAAATAGAAATCAGGGTTTATTGTATCTTATTGACAGAAATCCAGAATATTTTAGACTTATTTATAATCAAGATGGTGTTGAAGTCTGGAGGGTGTTATGATTTATTATTTTTTATGGGGAGTTTCTTTAATAGGTTTAATTTTGGGATTATTCTGGCTTAATCTTTTGTTCTTCAAGGAAAGCAAGAGAATAAAACTAAAGGAATTTCCTTATGTTTCAATAATTGTCCCAGTTTATAATGAGGAAAGCACTGTAGGAAATACTATCAAGAGCTTATTGAATTTGAATTATCCAAAGAATAAAATAGAGATAATCGTTGTCAATGATGAATCAAAAGACAAGACTGTTAGCATTGTTCAGAAATTCAGACAGGTTAGATTAATTAATAATAAACACGAAGGCATTGGCAAAGCTTCTGCAGTTAATAAAGGATTAGAATATGCTAAAGGAGAATTTTTTGCAATAGTAGATGCTGATTCAGAAGTAAGCAAGAATTCACTGAGGAATGTTCTTGAGCATTTTTCAAGCAAAAAAGTTGGAGGAGTTATAACGCCTATAAAAGTTTTAGAATCAAAGAATTTGTATAATGGATTACAAAAAATAGAGTATACATTTACTGCAGTTATAAGAGAGCTTATGTCTAGGATAAATACATTATATTCCAGTCATGGAGTTCTTAGTGTTTTTAGAAAAGATGTCATAAAAAATCTTGGAGGGTTTGATAAAAATAATCTTACAGAAGACCTGGAGATTGCCATGAGGCTGAAATCAAATGGATATGACATTAGAATGGCTTCAAATGCTTTAACCTACACAAGAGTTCCGAGTACTTTTAAAGAGTTATGGAATCAAAGAGTAAGATGGTACAGGGGATTTCTTCAAAATCTTGTTAAATACAAAAAAGTTTTTTTCAAGAAGAGGTATGGCCTTTATGGAAATTTCCAACTTCCTTTAAACTTGTTCAGCCTTATTGTTCTTGCTCTTGTTTTTGTTTTTTTCTCTTATGAAATCATTAGTAAAATTTACAATTGGATTATCAAGATTATGGTATTAAAATTTGAAATATTTTCTTTTGGAGAATTGCCTTCTATAAAAAATTTATTGCTGTCATTTGATGTGAAATATTTTTTCCCTTTGATAATTGTTATTTTTATAAATTTATACCTTTTTTACAGAGCAAGCAAACTTATAAAACAAAAGACAAGATTTTTTAGCTTGACTATTCTGGTATATTTCATAGTTTACCCGATACTTACTATGTTTCACTGGGTTACAGCATTGTTTCAGGAGATATTCAATACAAGAAAAAAATGGTAAAAAAGGATTTAAGAAAGGCTTTTTTTGCAAGTGTGACCATTGGTATCTTGATATTTTCTCTTGGATTATTTGCAGGTTATGGTCTTGATTTGCTAAGGGTTAAAGATGTTTCTATTTCCATAAGTGAAGTTGAACTGCAAACTCTTGACTATATAACAAGCCAGGAATTTTTGGAAACTTTTGGGGGGAATTATTGTGATTCACTTAACCTTAAATTATCTAAGATAACTCCTGAACTGAATGATATAGGAAGAACTCTTACAAAATATGAAGAGAAAAATATTTTCAGCGGTGATGAATACAAGTTGTTAAAAAGCAAATATTTCTTATTAGAAATTAGAGCATACACTCTTTTTACAAAATTAAATAAGAAATGCAATCTTGATAAAGATCTGATATTATATTTTTATGACCAGCATCATGAAGAATCATTAAGACAGGG
>JBBSXG010000089.1:0-2369 GCA_038045885.1 Nanobdellota archaeon | reverse complement strand
CTATTTTATGTCCCAGGGACTAAAGTTTTAACAAGGGGCAAAACTCCAGACCTATTTGAGAAAGATGAGAAAATTCTTACTCAACATGTATCAGGTAGAATTATCGCATCTCTAGATACTTCAAGTTTCTACGTTCTTCAAACAATTAATTTAATATATTCAAAAGGAGAGATCTCTAATAAATATCTTTTAAGCTTGTTAAATAGCAAAGTCTTAAACTTTTATTATGACAGTTACTTTAATATGGGTTCAGAATTTACAACGGCAGTTGCAACAGAAAATCTTGATTTATTACCAATCAAGAAAATAGACAAATCAAAACAAGAAAATTTTATCAAACTCGTGGACAAAATACTTTCTTTAAATAAACGCCTAAACGAAATCAAAGACAAAGCAACAGATGAAAAAGCTCGTTTAGAGAAAGAGATTCAGAAAACAGATGATGAAATTGACCAAGAAGTTTACAAGCTTTATGGAATAACCAAAGAAGAGATTAAAATTGTTGAGAAGAGTTTGGGATGAAACGGGCAGAAATTTAGAATATATTTACCCCTAATAAAGAAATAACAAGAAGATTATTGAAAACCCCGTTAATAACACGAAAGAAAATTAACCAAAGAGATTTTAGATGGTATATAACTCCCAAAGGAGAAAAATATCTAACAAAAGAGTAATAAAATGAAATATCTTATTAAATTCCCTTGTGCAAAAGATGAAGAATATTTAAAAAAAGAGATGAAAAATGAAAATTAATCATTTAGACGAATTAAAAAATTTAATTCAAAATCATAAAGAAAAAGGAATAAGATATGGAAAATCCCTAGATTTTTTACTTAAAAGAATAAAACGAACAAAGGAAGATGTGGAGCATGATATATTTAGTCTGAATAATTTAGAACATATTGAAAAGCAGGAGAAAAGTGGAGAAACAAGGTTTGTATTATTTTTTGTACACACAAAAAGAAAAGGGATAGAATATGTTTTGACATTTAAGGATAAAATAGTTATAATAACTGCTTTTCCATTAGGAAAAAGAACGCTTATTAGATATCGCAAAAAAAGGTTTATATAGCTTCAACACTCTATTTTATTATGAAATATGAATATGACTATGACGATGAAAACGACATCTTATATATTTATAATTCTATCGGAGATGTTGAAGAAAGCGTGCAGATATCAGAGGATATAGTAATAGACTTAGATAACAAAGAGAAAATAAGAGGAATAGAGATATTTTATGCTAGTGAGTTTTTTGGAGCTTTTAATAATGAGATTAATAAGCACTTTCTAAAAAATCTTGAGGAGGCATCTTTAGAATATAAAGAGTTTAGAAATCAGTGGTTTATCATAGTTATATTAAAGTCTGAAAACAAAAAGATAATCCAGCCAATGCCTCCGCTAAGAAAGTCAGAATATATCAGTCCTTTGATGATTGCTGATTCTTAACAAATCAAAAATATATTATGAAATTGACTAAAAAGTTTACAAACTTTATAGGGATAATCATGGAAGAGCAGAAAATTATCGATGAGAGTTTGAAATGAATTTAGAGACCGAACTAAAGAAATTAAATTATTTTCGTTTACCATATCTTTGGGGAAAATGCCACGAAGCATTAATAGGATTTTGGATTGATTGGTGGTTTTCACTTAATAAAAAAGTGTTGGTAAATAATTCTGGGAGAAAAATAAAAGATAATAGCGGGAAATATAAAACCGCCGACATCTTTTTGTGTGGACTTAAAAAAGGAAGAAAATATGGTGTTGAAGGAATTGCTGAAGTTGAGAATACTAAATCCAAATGGCATGAAAAATTAAAGACTTTAGAACAATATGCTAAGGCTGAGGTTGGAAAAAATTTAAAATTTCCAAGCTTAAAATTTATTTTGTTATCTATTGTCTATGATGAAAACCCAAGTAGTTCAAAAAAGCTGTATAATAAACTAATTAAAGAAGCTAAAAAAGTGTCTAAAAACATTAAACAAAAAGTGATTATAACGAAATTCATAAGAAGCAATATTGCAGCGTCAAGAAAAGAAGTATACGCTACTATTGACATGGCTGGGGTTGGTGGGGATAAAGAAGAAGATTTTTTTATCTGGAAACCATTCACCGGAGAGATTGATATAATAATCTATAACAATGGAAATGAGAAAATAATTAAAGTTGGTAAAAAATTAGTTGGAAAAGGAATTAATCAAAATTGAATTGAAATAATCAAACCAACTCTCTCAACTCTTCTCAACAATCATAACTTCTGCCAAAGTATCCACTAGCAGTTATTTAATATCTTTGTATCAAAATGAAAAAAATTGTAGTATCCTGAAATTACTTCACCCCTATCTAGAACGTTATTTCTATGTAATT
>JBBSXG010000088.1:0-2236 GCA_038045885.1 Nanobdellota archaeon | reverse complement strand
GTTAATAAAGAATAATTATGAAAAATTTTATACAAATAGGTTATTCTCTATAATGCAAAGTAAAGTTTCGCATAATTCTCATGTGATCTCTGGAAAAAAAGCGGGAGAAACGACATTAAAAAAATATGGAGTGGAACATTTTAAGAATATGGCAAAAATAGGAGCAAGAAAAGGAGGAATTGCTATAAGTAAAAAATATCCACACAAACATTTCCAATCCATAGGTAGAATGACCTATGAAAAATATGGGAAGAATAAATTAAGTAATTGGGGAAGAAAAGGAGGGTTTATTACAGCATCTAAACAAAGATTAACTGAGCAAGAAAGTGAAATTAAAAAACATTTAGATAATTTTGAAATTCCATACAAAGTCCATGGTAGGATAAAAGGGGAAAATAGAGATTATATCGTTGATTTTTTAATAAATATAAAAGGCATAAGAATTGTTATTGAGGCTACAAATCAAAGACATAAATCTCAATTAGGAATTTATAATAAAAGTTTAGATTTAATGAAACGTATAGAGGATATAAAATTAAATAGTAACTATAAATTTGTATGCATCTTAAACAGAAAGCATTGTATTGAAGGAGTTCATAAATTGTTAGAAGTTTATGATTGTGTTTTGACCAATAGTGATATTAATAATTTGAGAGAAGTAATCTATAATATAAACGATAAAAATTCTTTGAGGGGTTACAATCTTAAGACCTTGGAGGAGATAAGACCTTCACCAAAATTTCAAAAAGCTGGAATAAATTCAGTTCTAAAAAGGATTGAACCAGAAGAAAGAATTGTTTTAGATTACCTAAAAAAGAACAAAATAAATTTTAAATATCAAGCTGTGTTGAAGTCTTACACTGGAGGGATAAGAATTGTTGATTTTATTATCCCTTCATTAGATAAAAAAGATGTTGTAATAGAAGTAACAAAAACAGTTAATCCACATATTAAAAATGTGAAAAGACTAATTCAAAGATTAAATGAAAGGTTTAACTTACTAAATGATTTTTACTTAAAAGATGTTAAATTTGTTGGAATAGTTGATTTTAATGGATTTTATGATAATTTTTTAAGTATGAATCTGGAATGTATGGGTAAAATTATTGATATAAACACCTTGAAAGATTAAATGAAATCTTAAAATAAGGAAAAATAAGGGGATTTCTTTTTTAGGAATTATCTGAGATATGTTTAAACCCATAAAATAAGAAATAAATTTAGATTTAATAAATTATACCATTTGTATTAATGCTGAATAGATTCGCTCATTTTCTGTTTCACTTAGTGCTTCATGCATAGATCTAAAATCAAAGAAAGGAATTCCGAATTCTGATACTCTTTTTTGTAAATTCCCTGCTTCTTCAATTACATTTTTTGAGTTTTTAAGAACAAATGTATCTTGTTTTTGTTTTGGAAATAATCCTAACTCACAATAATCTATCTTGAGTGAAATCCTAGTGTTATCATATGGCAGAGGCGTTAAAGATATTTGTTTTAATTTTATCTCTCCTTTTATATCTTGGCCTATATATCCATCCAAGAATTTCCATTTCCTTTTATCTAAGTTTACCATAAATTGTTATTTAATCTTTCTTTTATAAACCTTTCTATTTTTAACTACTATCAAAGGGTAATATAACTTTTATATCTATGAAACGTTCATAAAAATTTATGGTGATTAAAAGAGTTCCTCTGATGCATACTGGAGGAATTTATGAATTCAGGGTCCACAATGACAAATTAAATATTCTTGCTTCAGAATATGAAGGATTAACAAATTATTTGAATAAGGTTTTTGATAACTGCCCAAACAGCTATTTTCTTAATGGGCCAAGAAGCTCTAAATTAAAATTTAAGTTAAATAATTTATCCATGCATCAAACTACAGGTCATGAAATGAGTGACTTATGTAGGATCGGACTAAATGTAAATAAGGATAGGTATAAAACAAGCCATTCTAAAGTCCAGGTTTTTATGCTTGAGAATGATGACAAAACTGTTGCCTTGGAAGTTCCAATATGGATAAAAAAAGACGAACTTGATAATTATAATTTCTTGTTCGATTCTAATAAACCTTTAACAGGACATATTGATATTTTAAGGATAGAGGATGGAAAAATCTGGATATGGGATTACAAACCAAACGCATTTGATGAGAAGTATGCATCAACACAAACGTTTTTTTATGCAATTATGCTAAGCAAAAGAACTAATATTCCCTTGGAAAATTTCA
>JBBSXG010000087.1:0-1243 GCA_038045885.1 Nanobdellota archaeon | reverse complement strand
ATAAGATAATGTTGTTTGGTTGGTTCATTAAAAAAAATTCTCGCAATATTACATATAATACATTCTTGTAACATATACTACATTTATGTAATACTACTATTTAAATCTTATGTTACTTTTTTGTAAGATATAATACATTTTTGTAATACAATTAAATTGCTTTAAATAACTTGTTGTTTACTATTTTATCAGCAGTTAAGCCTTCCAAGAATTTGGCACTCTCATTTTCAACAACGCAACCAACTCCATTTATTCTATTCTTGTTAATGTGCAAAGAATAAGGCACTCTTCCAATCTTTCCGCTCGGACTTTGTGAAGGATCAATTATAATCATATTTCTCTTTTTTTCATGTGCAGCAAAAACATTTATTTTTAATTTATCTTTAATCTCTTTTGCCCAGTTAATAACCAAATTATTCTTTCCAGAAAAATTACTAACATAGAACGAATGTGGTTTCTTATTAAAAAAAGTATAGACATGGAAACTGTGTCCTGTCCAGATTAGCAATGTTTTCTTGCTAAAATCTCTCTTAATAATTTTTATTAATTCCTTGCTTACTTTTAATGCATCTTCAACACTATTATTTTTTCTGTCAATATCAAAATAAATCCTGTCTATTGGTTTATCCTTCCCTTCATGGTTAACAGCATAATGAAACTCGCACAATTTTCTTGGAAAGAAATACTCCCAGACATTTATCTGCTCTTTAGTTAATTTATTTTTAACATCTTTCAAATGATTTTTGACTCTTAGTTCCAAGAACTCGTCATCAACAGCCTTGATTAATTCATCAGCATATAAAGGTTTTAATACACTCCCTCTCCTCATTAGTGTAATCCCATTAGGTAGAAAAACCTTGCTGACAAGTTCTCTGTCTTTCAGAAAGTTTTTACATTTCTTAGCAACAAGAGAATAATAATAAACACAATCAAGCACCCCCTTTGGGTTTAAAATATCCATATTAAAGAATATACTAAACTAATATAAAAATTATTTGTTCACCTTTATCTCAATTACATCCCTATTTTTTAGTTTGTAATCTTTTCCAACAGCTCTTTTGCTTCTTACATCAATGGCTTTTACAAAATTATCACCGATGTCCGTATGTAATTTATAGGCAAAATCAAGAGCAGTGCTCCCATCTTTCATAAGGAAGCAGTCAGGAAGAATTTTCCCATCAGAATCAACTAATTTATTTACTCCGCCTGGAAAGATTGCAATATATTTTAAAAGTTCAAAAAT
>JBBSXG010000086.1:0-3249 GCA_038045885.1 Nanobdellota archaeon | reverse complement strand
AATAATATTATATAATTAAAACCCTATTCAGTAGTTCGATTCTCGGTCAGGGCGTTTAAGTAAAACCTCGACACCCTAAAAAAGGCGGGCTTTAATAGCCCAACATAATACAGGGAAACATGGAAGAACAAAGAGATATACATAATACAAAAAAAATGCTTGCATCAGCATTTAAAAAAATTCAATGTTCAAACTTTAATGAATTAGATAAACAAAAAATTACTGAATTTACTAATCATTGTACTGCAAATGGTGTAGGAAATCATAAAATGGCTCGTTATTTAAATGATTTATATCACATTGGAACCTGGTTAGGAAAACCTTTTGAAACTGCAGATAAAAAAGATATTGAACGAATTATGGTTATTCTACAAAATTCTAATTATTCTGAATGGACTAAACGAGGAATTAAAATAATACTCAAGAAATATTATAAATGGCTAAGAAATTCTAAAGTTTTTCCTGATGAGGTTGAATGGATTAAAACTGGTATTAAAGAATGCAAACGAAAGCTTCCAGAAGAAATGTTAAATGAAGAAGAAATAAAAAGACTTATTGAAGCTTGTATTACTACACGAGATAAAGCTTTTGTTTCAGTTTTATATGATGCTGGTTGTAGAATTGGAGAACTTCTTAACTTAAAATTTAAAGATATTGAGATTGTTGAGTATGGGGTAAAAATATGTTTGATGGGGAAAACAGGTATGAGAAAAATATTACTTATTTTTTCAGCTCCTTACTTGATTGATTGGCTTAATCAACACCCAACTAAAGATTATAATTCTTATTTGTGGGTTAAACGTGATAATAGCCTCATTACTTATGATAGTTTTAGATTTTTTCTTATTGAAATAGCAAGAAGAGCAAAAGTAAAGAAAAAGGTTAATCCCCATAATTTTAGACACTCAAGAGCAAGTTATTATGCAAATAAATTAACTGATGCACAAATGAAACGCTATTTTGGATGGAATAAAAGTGAAACTGTTGAAATTTATACACATCTAAGTGGAAAAGATATTGATAATGCAATTTTACGGGGTAATGGGATAATAATTAATGAAGTAAAAGAAGATAAAGAATTGAAGCCAATAGTTTGTGTAAGATGTAAGAAAGTAAATAAGGCTACTGACAAATATTGTTCAATGTGCAGTTTTCCACTTGATGAGATAGTAATGAAAGAAATAAAACAAAAGGATCTAGAAAGAAAACAATATGAAGATGTTATGGAAAAGATTCTTGCAGATCCAAGAATATTAGAAATAATTAAAGAAAAGATGATGGTGGTTGCAAAATAAAATTAAGTTACATATATCTTTATCTTACTTTTCAGGTTCTTTATATAAAAACATCAATACTGGAAGTGATTCTTCATTTTTCTTTTTTAAGTCTTTTACAAATTTCTCAAATTCTTCAAGGTTTCTATAATAAATCATTTTATAAGAAAATGCCGAACGTTTTTCTTTTAATTGTGGAAATTCATTAAATATTTCTTTTTTTAATCTTATCGTATTCCATGCCTGAAAATTTTCATTATAAATTAATTTTCCTTCAACATTAATAATAGTTCTTGGTACTAAGGTTTTCTTTTCCATTCAATTATCTTAATTTGATGATTATATAAAAGCTAAGTTCACGAAATCATCAAAGAATACAAATATTTAAAAAGACTATATTTCTATGTTTTTTAACCCCAAGGAAGAAGAGTTCTGATAGGAACGCATGGTTAAAAGAAATATATTCCTAGATTACGGGGAATTAATTGCTAAGCAAGAGTTTAATAGAGATACTCTTTATAGGGCTCATAATTTAGCATTAGATTATCTTAATTCTAATCATCTAAATTTAGTTTCTTTAGATAATCTTGCAGAATCTCATCATCAAGTTATTTCAAGATATCTTGAAGCTAGAAAAGATGGGACTGAGTGGTCAATGCAAAGAATTATTTCACAAGTTACAGGAGCATTAAATATCTCCAGCTCCCATGTTTTACCATTAGTAAATATTTACAAATTTAATGATCATGATTATTCTTTACTTCCGGATGCTAGAGAAGTATTATTAGAAATAGCTAGATCAAGAAAATTAGGAATTATTTCAAATTTACCTCATGATTCATTAATTAATGAACTTGAAGATTTTGAATTATTAGATTTATTTGAAACAATTACCATATCTGGTAGAGTTGGGTATAGGAAACCACATCAAGCTATTTATCGAGTGGCTTTAGCAAAGGCACAAGTAGAACCAGCAGAAAGCACATTTGTTTCACATGATGGAGAGGAAGTAGCTGGAGCAGAAAGAGTTGGTATGGAAGGCATCTTAGTTAAATCTATTAAAGAAGTGATAGGAATGTTATGAAAATAATTTACACAAATATAAGTCCTATTAATAATGCATACACAAATTTAAATCATATTTTTTATCTTAAGAAACATAATCCACAAAAAGTTTATGTTTGTGTATGGGATAGTTTTGTTTATGAGCATCCATTATTTGAGAAAAGTCTGGATAACACAACAAATAAAGAGCAAAAACTTAAGGAAAATGTACTAATCCTGGAAAAATTAATGTCTTCTCTTAAAATTGATTATAAAATAATTTATCTTTCAGAAGCAACAAATAGATTATTTAGGAATTCTCAATATTTATTACAATTTCATGGTATTCTCTCAAATATTAAAGTAGAAGAGTTAAAAATAGGATTTGGATTGGAATATGTTCCCTTTGGAAAGATTAGCCTTTCTAAATTAAATTATATTATTGCAGATTGTCTAATTGCTACTTATTTGCCAGAGCTCTTTCCAGAAATTTGTTCAAGTGCTCCGAATTATTATCTTACTTCTGAAAGATTTAGAGCTTTTGAAAATAATATAAATAGTTATCTCAAAACAAATTTTTCTAAGCATGCTCCTCCAAGAAGAATATTTGTAAAAGGTGTTCCTGTAATTATGCATCCAGAAAAAGAATTAATCCCTTCATTAGAAATGTCTATTGATAGTATTTCCCATATAGTAAAATCCCATTATACTAAAAAACCTGATGCTAGAGAATTCTCTGATCTTATTGAAATGTTATCTTCTATACTTGATGAGTTTGAATTAAAAGATAAAAAAATTAAGAAGGCAAAGCTTGAAAGAATGTATAATAGATTAAATTATGAATCTTTTATTGAGGTTATTTCAAAAAATTTGTATAATTATTTTATTAAAATTATTGAGATAACTTCTAAAATAGATATTCAGAAAAGAA
>JBBSXG010000085.1:0-9065 GCA_038045885.1 Nanobdellota archaeon | reverse complement strand
GAATGTGGGAGACAGGATTCGAACCTGCGAAGGCACTAAGCCACAAGATTTTGAGTCTTGCCCATTTGACCGCTTTGGTACTCCCACATGAAAATATCAAATAAAAAGCCTTATATAAATTTAATTAATAATGCTATTATGAAATATTTACTAATCTTAAACAAATTTGAATTAGATATAAACAATTTAAAAAACAAGATTAAAAGTAAAATAAAATGCGATTTTTATGAAGATAATGGTTTAATTCTAGAGACAAATGGGGATATTAACAAAATTTTATATTTAGAGGAAATTGAAAAGATATTTGCTTTGTATAAAGACTGGAACAAATTTAATTTTAATACTTTCAAAGATAGTTTTACAGATTTAGATGTTAAAGACTATTTAGTTAAGATAAAATTCATAAATAAAATTCCAATTCCAGCTAAATCTTTGATAAAAAAAATTAATTCAGTTTTAAAATATCATAATGAGAAAAATCCTGAAAATATAGTTTACGTAGAGTTTATAAAAAAGAAAAATACCCCAGATTATAGGATATTTGTTTCAAAAATATATCATTATGAAAAATTTAAGATGGAAAAAAATAATTTAAACTTTGAAGTTGTATTGCAAAATCCTGAAGATAAGGAAGAAATAAAAGACTTCTTGAGGATATGCTACATTTTTAATTTGCCTTTGAATATTTTAACTAATAAAAACATTGATTCTTTAATAAATAATGCCAAAAAGGAAGCTAAAGGAATTCAATATGAAAATTTTACATTGAATATTAATAAAAAATTAGATGGAATTAAGGTTGGATTTTCAATAAACTCTAGACTAGATGAGAATAATTTTAAGGAATTTTACGGTAAAAACAAAAACAAGAAAATAAATTTAGTTTTTGGGAATGAAAAGTTTGGATTGACTCAAAATTTACGTGATAATCTAGATCATAGTTTTAGACTGACAAAAGAAACTAAAAAACCCTTAAGATCTTCTCACGCTTTAGCTTATATTCTAGGATTATTAAATTAATTTTTCTTTTTAACCATATGGACTGCTAATCCATTATCACCAAGGTAATAATTTACTTCATCCATATAAGCATGAATAAAAGAAGTTCCAGTGCCATTATTAGTTTGTGGCTTGTCTTCTCCAGAAAATTCGTAAAAGTTTATGAATTTATTTTTAATATCAACTTCTCTGTGTCTTAAAATAAAAGGGGTAAATACAGATTTTATAATTCCTCCCTCATCTTCAACAATAATATCTAAGCTTCTAGATCCAATTCTATAAGCAAAAGTTATAGATTTATTTGAATCTACTATGAATTGAATCTTCATCTTCAAGATTAAATATGTCTGCTTTATTAACCATTTCTAAAAACTCTCCCACAATAAAGTCAAGTCAAAATAAGGAAGATCAACTTTATATTTTTCATTAACCGCAAATAAGGCGATCCAATCAGGTGTTTTCCCTATATGAAGTTTACTGTCTAATACTTTTCTTTTATATTCGTCAAAAGCGGCTGGCAACATATTCGGGATAACCAGTTTAAAATCTACATCGCTTGTATCCTTGCTCCACCCATTAGGGTTGGCATGTGACCCTATTAAATAAACTTCTTTAACATTTTTTAAATTTTGAAACTCGTGTTCATAGCCAAATCCTTTACAAAAAGGCTCTAATTCAGACATATAGATATAATGAGCCATATTTAATTTAAATAAAAGCTCTTTTGTTGCTTTTCCATCTTTAAAGTATCTTGGGTTTGGCATAATATTCAATAATCTTAATCCTTTTTAAACCTTTCTATTTTGTTACCACTTATAAATAACTATGTTACCAAAAACTTTATAAAGCAGCAGATTGAACAAATTCTATGACGACTTTAATAAAACTCGAGGATGTGCATAAGATCTACCAATTAGAAGGAGTAGAAGTGCCTGCTATAAATGGGATATCATTAAAGATAAACAAAGGGGATTTCGTTGCTTTAATAGGTCCAAGTGGATCGGGTAAGTCAACAGCCATGAACTTAGTAGGATGTTTAGATCTCGCTAGTAAAGGTGAAATTTACTTAGGAAAACATAATATAGAACACCTGCAAGAAAGCGATTTGGCACAGATAAGGGGAAAGCAAATTGGATTTATATTTCAAACATTCAATTTAGTTCCAAGTTTAACTGCTTTGGAAAATGTAGCATTGCCGATGATATTTCAAGACATTCCAAGAAGTGAAAGATTAGAGAAGGCTAAAAGATTATTAGAGCAAGTTGGATTAGGAGATAGAATGAAACACTTGCCAAATCAATTATCAGGCGGGCAAAGACAAAGAGTTGCAATAGCTCGTGCATTAATAAATGATCCTGAGATTATACTTGCAGACGAGCCCACCGGAAATTTAGATACTAAAACTGGAGATGAGATAATGTACTTATTAAAAGATTTGAACAAGAAAGGAAAAACAATAATCTTAGTTACACACAATCCAGATTTAACAAAATTAGCAAATAAGATCATAAGATTAAAGGATGGAAAATTAGTAAATAAATAAAATGGGAACAAAAACTAAGATAATAATCAAGGAGGAAGAAATATGAAAAAATTAGTATTATTGCTGTTGGCATTATTAATATTTCCATTAGTAAATGCCCAAATAGCAGTCCAATCATTCGACACAAGTCCTGCACAAGTTTCGCCAGGAGATCAACTAAGATTAAGGGTTACACTAGAAAATGTTGGAGACGACGACATTAAAGATGTTTTAGTAAAACTTGACTTATCTCAGGTTCCTTTCGCTCCAATGGGCTCTTCAAGTGAAAAAATAATTGATGAGATAAACGAAGATGACGAGGAAACAGTATACTTTGATTTAGTTGCATTGCAAGATGCATCATCTCAGATATATAAAATTCCAATAGAAATATCATACAATGATACAAAAAAAATCTCATTAATTAGTATAGAAGTTAGCGCTGAAGCTAAACTTGATGTAATCCTGGAAGAATCCGAAGTTGTTAAAATAAATGACAACGGCATAGTAACATTAAAATTCATAAACAATGGATTAACACAAATAAAATTCTTGAAAGTAACTTTACAGCAAAGTCCTGCTTATGAGATAATGTCACCAAGTTCACTATACGTCGGAGAAGTTGATGTTGATGACTTTGAAACTGAGGAATTTGTAATAATTCCAAAAGTTAAAAATCCTCAATTAGTCCTTAACTTAGAGTACAGGGATTCAAACAACAATGAGTTCAAGGAAAATAGATATGTAGATTTAAGTGTCTACACATTAGAGGAAGCTAAACAACTTGGATTAATACAAACTAGCTTTACAGGAGTATGGGTAATTCTTGCTATATTGATTATAGTTGGGATTATTGTCTACAGAAAAGTTAGAAAGAAGAAAAATGTTAGTTGATTATTTTTTTATGGCGGTAAATAGTATTCGCCATAGAAAATTAAGGTCGTGGTTGACTGTGATAGGAATAATCATCGGAGTAGCTGCGATTATATCACTAATAACAGTTTCAAGAAGTCTAGAAAGTACAATAGAAACACAATTTGAACAATTTGGGGCAAATAGAATTATAATTTCTCCTAAAGGTTTTCAAGGTCCTGGAACTAGTTCAGAAGGGTTAACCATAGAAGATGTTGAAACAGTTGAAAAGATACAGGGATTCGAATATGTTGTTCCTGGAATATTTCTTTCTACAGAAGTAAAATATAGAAAAGAAGTCGGATTTACTTTAATAAGTGGAATACCTGCTGAAAACTTTGAAGAATTTTTTGTTGATTCTGGAGCAAAATTACAAGAAGGAAGATACATTAAGGATGGAGATAGATTTGAAGCGGTTGTTGGATCAAGAGTTGTAACAGATATGTTTGATAGTAAATTAAGATTGGGGAGTAAAATTGAAATTAAAAGTCAAGAATTCAAGATTATTGGAATACTGGAAGAAACAGGAAGTGCCCAAGATGATAATCAAATTAATATTCCCTTAGACACCGCACGTGAAATATTTGGCAAACCAGATGATGTTGATGCTATAATTGCTCAAGTTAAATCTGCAAATGATATTCCTTTATTGCAGGAAAAAATAGAAAAGGAATTAGAGCGTAAAAGAAATGATACAAATTTCCAAGTTGTTACTGCTACACAGATTTTAGAGCAAATTAATGAAGTTTTAGGAGTAATGCAATTTGTCTTAGTTGGAATAGCTGCTATTTCATTAATTGTTGGAGCAATAGGGATAATGAATTCAATGTATACTAGTGTATTGGAAAGAACAAGAGATATAGGAATAATGAAAGCAATAGGGGCAAGAAATTCAGATATCCTGGAAATATTTTTAATAGAGTCAGGATTAATAGGAATTGTTGGAGGATTATTTGGGATTATATTAGGAAGTTCAATGGCTTTAATTATAGGACAACTTTCAAAAGGGGCAGGATTTTTATTGATTGTAAAACTCGAGCCTTTAGTTTTAGTCTTTGGATTATTATTTGCATTTATCGTTGGAGTAGTTTCAGGAATCTTGCCAGCATATCAAGCTTCAAAATTAAAACCAGTAGATGCATTAAGGTATGAATAAAATGGTAAAATTAGTAAATGAATATTTTTTTGATAATAAATCTAGGGAAATGTATTATATTCTAGGGACAAGTTATTCTGCTTATGCACCTCCTTTGCATCATAAGGATACAATTTTATTTAGAAATTCTGATGAAAAACTTGTAAAGATTATTAGAAATGAATTACAAAGCGATCATGAAATAATTCCAGATAATCGTGGGAAATCTTCTTATTTTTTTAATTTTACAAGTTCACAGATGAGATCTAAACTTAATAATATTGGTTTAAAGCAAGATAAAGCAGAACGTCAATTTCCAGATGACATTCCAGAAGAATATGTAAGTCATTTCATTAGAGGATTTTTTGATGCAGGTGTATATATTATTCCGAATTGGAATAATGAACTAACAACAAGTTGTAGGTTAAGTTTTTATAAATTGTTCTTAGAGGGTTTGGGAAATAAATTAAATAGTTTTTTAGAATTAAAAAATAAAGAATTTAATATTTATAAAAACACTGGGAAAACTTTTTTTATACTTTATGGGCACAAAGATTCTTTAAAAATTCATGATTTTATTTATAGGGACTTTGAGTATGTAAAAGAACATAATTTGTACCTCGCTTCAAAAAAAGATTTATTTAACATAGACTATAAAGGAGAAAAACCGGGAATTAAAAAAGGTAGTCATCAAAAAAAAGTTTTGGAAAAAATTGAAGCTGCCAAAAAATTACTTTTGGAAGGCGATAAAGTTAAAGATGTTGCTGAAAAAACAGGGTATGGTAGTTCTATAGCTTTTTATATTACATTTAAATCAATTACAGGCAAATCACCAAAAGAATTTATAAGATCAAAACAATAAATAGATTTATATATTAAAAACAATTTATTAAGTTATGTCATTATTAACAGAGTTCAAAAAATTCTTACAAGAATATAAGGTTGTAGGATTGGCAATCGCATTTATTATGGGTATTGCTGCTACTGCTTTAATACAATCTTTAGTAAACAATATTATTATGCCTTTAATTACTCCTTTTATTCCAGGCGGGGCATGGCAACAAGCAACATTTAGCATGGGGTCAATAGTAATTGGATGGGGAGCATTTCTTGGAGCATTAATTAATTTCGCAATAATGGCATTAGTTGTATTCCTCATAGCAAAAAAATTATTAAAAGAAGAAAAAGTTACAAAGAAATAAATTTATAAATTATTAATTTTAAATAATCTTATGGTAAAAAAGACCAAAAAACTATATTTATCAAACAAAGATAAGAAAATTTCTGGTTTTTGCGGCGGATTAGCACAATATCTTGAAATGGATTCTACAATTGTTAGATTATTATATGTCTTATTAACGCTGGTAACCATAGGATTTGGAATAGTTTTTTACATTATAGCTTCTTTAATAGTTCCAAGAAATCCTGACAAAAATAAATAATTTTATATATGCTTTAATTCTTAAAATATTGGGGTGATATAAATTAAAGCACAAATTGCTACAGAGTACCTGGTTATTGTAGGCATAGTAATTTTAATTGCAATACCTTTAACATTGTTATATATAAAATACACTAGCGAGAGTGATTTTACAATAACAAATGCAAAAGTGGCAAGCATGGCAAGCGAGATTAGTAAAGTCGCAAACTCAGCCTATGTTTATGGCCAAGATACTCAATTAACTATTAAATTAGATTTCCCTAAAAATTTAGAAAGTATAGAATTTAATAATAAAGATATTATTTTTCATGTAAAAAACACCCAGGGGGATATTGTGGATATAGTAAAACAAGCTGAAGTAAATCTATTCAGTTATGGAACCTTGCCAACAACTCCAGGAAGAAAAACACTTATAGTTAAATCATTAGGAAGTTCTGTTTTAGTTCAAATTCCATGTACAAATTTAGATAAACAATGTATTTACTCAACTGAATTCAGTGATGTATGCGATGATGATGAATGGGGTTGCATGATTGAGTGTACAAATAGTGTTTGGACTTTAAAGATGAAATGTCTGAATCAATGTAGGGTAAGCAATCCAACTTGTTAACCATGAAAAAATCTCAAGTTTCAACTGAATTCATGTTCTTTGTAGGAATGGGTTTTGTTTTATTAGCTGCTTATTTAGTTATTTCATATAATTATTTAAATTTGACATTCGAAAGACGAGATATAATAACTTCTTTAGATACTTTAGAACAAATTAGAAACGAGATTAATTTAGCAGGAAGAGTTGAAAATGGTTATACAAGAATAGTTAATATTCCTCCAAATATAAACAGGCAAGGTTATAGTTTAGGTATTAGAAATCGGGAAATAGTTGTAAGGTTTAAAAATGTAGATTATGCAAGATTACTAAGCACCCATGTTAATTTAGACACTTACACTAATGGTAGTTTATATTTTGCTCCTGGAAATAAGATTTTTATAACTAAAGTTAATGATGAAGTTTATATCGATAAAATTTGCAACATGGGAGATCAAAACATTTGTTCAAGTGTCCATCCAGGTTGCCAGTCAAGTTATTGTATATTGACTTGCAAAGATAATGTTTGGGTTTATTCTTCAGAATGTGGCTTTGGAGAATACTGTAATCCATATATAAGAAGATGTGAACTTCCAAGTTAAAAAGTTATATTTATAAATATACTAAATTCATTAATTCTAAAGCCCCACATAGCTTAACGGTCGAGCACTTGGCTGTAGATCAAATCACTGTTTGACTTAAAGTATTATACTAAGAATGAAGAACAGACAGCAGGACCCGAGAGGTAATTCCGGGAAAGGTTGCTGGTTCGAATCCGGCTGTGGGGATTTCTATTTTTTAAAATATATTTTCTACAGGTAGTCATGAGGACAACCTCGCGGGTCAAGTATATAAATAGAAAAATAGTTGTTAAATTTATGAGAATTAAACCTATTAAAAGTGATGGTAAATTACTTTCTATACCAAAAACGAGAATAATTGCTAAACTTATGGCTGACGGATGTGTATCTAAAACCAGAAATAATTATGTAATAAAGTATGAAGTAAAAGACAAAGAATCTTTAGAAATCTTTAAACAAGATATGTTTATAGTTTATGGTTTAAATATGCATAGAGGATTCAAACCATCTGGAAAAACTGGAGAACCAATCCCTTTTGTAAAACTATTATCAAAAAATGTTTATTATGATTTATTAAGGTATGGCAATTATTATTCTTATAATTGGAGATTGCCAAAACAAATAAAAAATGCTAATAAAAAAATTAAAATAGAATTCTTAAAAGCATTTTATGATGATGAAGGTTCTGTAATAAATTATAATACGAATATTGAAGTTAGACTATATTCTATAAATAAAAAAGGTTTGTTAGACTTAAAATCTTTGATAGAAAAATTTGGGATTAATTCTAGATTAGTTAAAGGTTATGGGTTAAAAAGAAATGTTTATGCTATTGTAATAAATAAGAAAAATGATATAAAATTATTTTCCAAAATAATTGGTTTTAACCTCGAAAGAAAACAAGAAAAATTAACTAAGTTTATAAATAACAACCTTTAAAAATAAATAATATTCTAATAAGTTTATTGCTCCAGTAGTCTAGCGGTCAGGACTCGACCCTGTCACGGTCGCAACCCGAGTTCGATTCTCGGCTGGGGCGTTTCTTTAATTTTAGGAGTTATATTCGGCACAAAGTATTATGAAAGGTTACGAGGTTTATTATAATTTTATCAGAAAGCATCAGGCTTTAGGTTGTTGTCCTTATGAAATTGCTTTGCCAGATTTGAAATTGAAAGATAGAAATAAATGGTTAGAATTAATTAAATTAAGTCAAAATAGTTAGATTTATATTAATTAATATTATATCAAGTTCTAATAAAATGCAAAGAAATACTTGGGTTTTTATTGGTGGAATTGTATTAATGGTTATTTTCTTATTTTTAATGAATTTGTCATTGAGTTTTTTATGGGCTTTTTTTATGATTGGTTTAGGATTAGTTATTTATTATGAGATGACTTTAAGCCCAGAAGAAAAGAGAAGAAGAGCAGAACGTAGAGAAAGACAAAGATTAGAACAACATAGAAGAGATGAAGAAAGAAGACATTTAGAATTCGTTGAGAGAGAAGCAAGAGCCAGAGCAAGAGGCGAAGCTTATGGTAGTAAAATAGGATATGAAAGAGCCAAAGACGATATTGCTTTAGAAAGACGCCCAATTTCTACAGGCTTTGATACATCTCCCTTTATGGACGCTGTTTTAGGACGCCCAGCACCAAGAAGAAAAAAGAAAAGATAAATTTTAGATTTTTATTTGATTTTTAATTTTGTTTATCATTCTAGGTGTCGTTAATGCAACAATACAAAAATAATTAACTTTATATATAACTTATTTCAAAATTTTAAAACAGAAAGCTTTTTAAACAGTTTATTTCTCATATTCATTAAGGGTAAATGGGTAATCTTTCTAAAATGGATACAAGGGGAACAAAAAATTTCAAAATATTCAAATCAT
>JBBSXG010000084.1:0-1163 GCA_038045885.1 Nanobdellota archaeon | reverse complement strand
AGTCAAAAGAATAGATTCCAATACTAATTCTATAAAGGAAAGATTAGAAAAAAAGGGAGTGCTGTAAAATGCAGAATAAATTGCCTCCTCATGTGCTTTTAGTTGAAGAGATTATCAGTGAGATAAAAAAAGAAATGCAAATTATTGATGTGACTAAAAGGTTGAATGAAAAAATCTATTGAAGAATTAATCAGTTTATTCTACTTACATTACCTACTACTTTATCGGATGGTAAACTTAATAAGTATGTACTCCTTTTACTTGTTTGAGTTTTATAGTATAATACCTTTAAGCGGTAACCCACAGAGTAATAGACCCAGTCGCGGCGTTCATTTTCTTTAGGAATGTTTTTATATTAATCTAGTTTAAGCATTTGAATGTATCAACTAACTATTGACCCTGTTTTTCTGGATTTGGGATTTTTACAGATAAGATATTATGGATTAGTGTATGTTCTTGCTTTTTTTCTTGTCTATTATTTATTGCACAAAAAAAGAGAAGAATTAAATCTAAAGAAGAATGAAGTGGATAGTATTATTATCTGGTTGTTCTTTGGAATGATAATTGGAAGCAGGATAGTTGCTCTAATTTCTCAGGATTATAGTTTTATTTTTAGATCTCCTTTAACTTTTTTTAATATTTGGCTTGGTGGAATGAGTTTCTTTGGCGGCTTAATAGGAGCAATATTAGCTGGAATTTATATTTTTAAAAAATATAATGTTAATTTTTATAGAGTAGCTAATTTAGTTGTTGTACCTGTCAGCTTTGTTTTAATTCTTGGAAGACTTGCTAATTTTATCAATCAGGAATTAGTTGGAAAGATAACAGATGTTTCATGGTGCTTTAATTTTGCTAATTATCTTGGCTGCAGACATCCTTATCAGTTGTATTCTGCATTTTTACATTTAATTTTATTTGCTATTGTTTTAGTTGTTTACAAATTTAATAAGAAGAATACTTTCTGGACGTTTATATTTGGTTATGGTATCTTAAGATTTGTAACTGAGTTTTTCAGAGATGAGCCATTAGTATTTGGAATAACATTATGGCAGTATCTGTCCCTTGTTATGATTGGAATTGGGTTGTATTATTTAATTAAAAAGAAATGATTATTTACTATTAAATCCTCTTCTTACTCTAATAGCTTCTGATGCTTTCTGAAG
>JBBSXG010000083.1:0-1100 GCA_038045885.1 Nanobdellota archaeon | reverse complement strand
AGAGCATTCATTTACGCCTGCTAAAGAAATATCTGATCTCGGAATAGAGGTGTGGCGATAGAACTAAATTTAGTCAATAGTTATTCTTTTGGGGCATTTGCCCCTTTTTATTTTTTTAGAATTTTTTAAGAGGAATACTCAGTATAAACTAATGTGACATTATTGTTCTTTTTTTGTTAAACAGGTTTTATGATAATAGTGGATTATCTGTAAAGTAAACCCTGAATATTAACATACCCATAATTAAATTGTGCTCATAAATTCGCAGATAACTTACTCAAAATCCCGCTTGCGCTTAGATTTCTCGTTAGAAAATATTTAAGGTGAAAATCCTGCGTTTAGCGGATTTGAGCTATTAATTCAAGAGCATGTGAGTGCAAATGTTAAGTTATGAACTTGACTTAACACATTATCTAAATATTTATAAATATAAGATCTTAGATTCTTTGTAGTTAATATGCTAGAGTTAGAGTCCAAGGATATTAGTATTAGACAAATAGGAAATATAATATACAATAACATAGTAGCAACTCCTTTTTCTATTGCGAGGGGTTTATTGTGGATATATTGTCTTCCAAGCCATATAAATTATGGAGACAAGATGAAGAAGTATAATTTCGTTGAAGAAGTTGGAGGGCAATTTCCTCTTTTGGGAGTCGATGAAGAGAGAATGAATTCCCAACCAAAGAAAAAAAAAATATTTGAAGGTCATTATTATGGGAGAATATTGGATTTACGAGAAAAATTAATGAAAATAGAATCGATAGAAGAAGCGGTATTGACTCTTATCCCCCAACATTTTGTAAGTTTTTTAACTGGAATTCTTGTAGCTGGTACAACTGTCCGCGCAACTCACGACTATGGAGCAAAAGCTTTAATTCCAATAATGATTACAACAGGATTAAGTTTAATCCATGAATCAAAATTCAATAAAAAACTCAAAAATCTTGAAAGTTGTTTATAAAACAACAAAAAATAACTAATCTTGCAAATAAACTAAATGATAAAAATAACTAAATAACAATAGAAATAACATATCTACCTTGTGTAAACGAGACGTCTTTTATACTTAAACCTCTAATTTTTTTACAGGCTTCATT
>JBBSXG010000082.1:0-9156 GCA_038045885.1 Nanobdellota archaeon | reverse complement strand
GTTGCTTTAGTTCCTAAATGTCTAGACTCAAGTTCTTTAACTAAAGATGCTGGAGAATATCTTCTTGGTGGCTGGGTTTCTTTTTCAAACATCTCTATCTTTGGTTTTAATATTTCATCTCCATTATTTAATTCTGGAAGCTCAATCTCTTTTAAGTCAGAATAAGGAGCATAATACTTATGCCATCCGGGATATATTGTTAAAATTCCTTTTGCTATGAAAATTTCTTTATTACAATCAATTTCTACACTTAATGATTTACGTTTAGCTGACTCACCATAGGTTGCAAATGTTCTTTTTGCAATTAAATCATAAATTTTATGTTCTCTTTCTGGAATTTTACCTGGAAGTTCTCCTGTAATAATAATTGCAGGGTGTGCAGGATCTGTTTTCTTTCCATTATTAGGAATTAATTTTGTTTTTAGTAATTCTTTTACAAAATTCTTATAGCTTGATTCAAGCATTTTTGTAAAAATTTCTTTCATATCTATTGAATCTGGAATTTGCTGTGAGCTTGTTCTTGGATAACTAATTAATCCAGCAACATATAATTTTTGAGCTATTGCTAAAGATTCTTTAGGATTCATTCCAAAATTTCTGTAAGCTTCTAACTGTAATGTTGTTAAATCAAATGGAAATGGAGCTTCCTGGGTTAATTCAGATTCTTTTGTATTGTTTACAAAAGCTTTCTTTCCTTTAGTATTTTTTAAAACTTTTTCAGCTTCTTCTTTTTTCCAGAATTCACTAATTTTATGCCAGGCCAGAATTTCTTTCTTATCAGCTTTTCCTGTTAAAGAGATTTCCCAATAAGGAACTGGTTTAAATGCTGAAATTTCTTTTTCTTTCTGAACAATTAAGTTTAATGTTGGTCCTTGAACTCTTCCTATAGATAAAACTTTAAATCCATTTTGTGCTTTTTTCAATGCTAATGTTAATGCTCTTGATAAGTTGATGCCGTGCAACCAATCCAGGATATGACGAGTTTCTCCAGCTTCGGCTAAACCTATATTTATGGTGTCCTTAGCAGTTTCAAACGCTTTAAGTAAATCTTTTTTGGTTAATGTAGAAAAATAAGCTCTTTTCGCATTATCTTTTTTACATATAAATCTTAATATATTTCTAAAAATCAGTTCTCCTTCTGTGTCAACATCACAGAAATTATAATAATTTTCAGCTTCTTTTGTTAATTTTTTAAGGGTATCAATATAATCTTTTGTATATTTGGCTTGTTTATTAACTTCGTATGTTGGAAACCACCCATAATCAAAAACAGGGTAAACCCAACCTTTTCCATTTGTTTCTTTTAGCCCAAACAAGTGTCCAACAGCACAACCAACAATAATTTTCTTACCTTTATGAGTTATTTCATAATAAGGAACTTTCTTGTTGTTATGTTTATGGACTTTATCATCCGCTAAAGCTGTTGCTATTCTCAATGATGCATCTGGCTTTTCTGAAATTATTATGTCGTATTTCATTTTTTAAATAACTTCAGAAGATAGTATAAAAACCTTTTCCTATCAAATTTCAATAATTTTTCCTTCAGTTCCAACATTAATTACTCGAGTTTTTCCTAATCTTTCTTCTATTCCCCGAGCTTCGTGAACATGACTACAAATTAAAATATCTGGTTTAAATTGCATTACAGCTTTATTTACCCCTTTACTACCTGCCCTTACTAGTTCATGTCCTAATTTACCCATTTTAGTATTTGAAGGATGAACATGTGTGACCATGACCGTTCTTTTACTATCTTTAACTCTTTCAAAACCTTTTTTCAATAAAGTAAATATTTCTTCTTCTGAAATTTGATGTATCCCTATGTTATTTCCAGAACATCCAAATATCCCTATGTTATTATGTTTTACAGAATAGCCATGTAAATTTGTAATGCCGTAAAAATCAGCAATAAAATCAGCTGTTGCCATGCTTTCGTGATTTCCTGGAACAAATAATACTTTTTGTTTTTTTTCTAAAAATGGGCTAATAACTCCTGGAAGTGTCTCATCATCTCCAGTTATATCTCCAGCTAGTATGACTAAATCAACTTTTTCATGTTCTGCTTTTTTGGCTAAATCGCGTGCTGCTCTGATATCCCCGTGAATGTCTCCAGCTGCTAATATTTTCATAATCTTATAATGTAAAATAACCTTTATAAACTTTTATTCCATTAAATTATGATGGATAAATTAAGTGTTTGCAGTTTCTGTAAAACAAATTTGTCAAGTTATTCTTGTAAATTCTGCGGAAGAGGTGTTTGTATAAATTGCTCTAAAAATGGAATTTGTAAAGAATGTGTAAAAAGATTTTAACTTTGACTTAAGAATTCATTTGCGCAATTCTGAGAACAAAATCGATAAGTTTTCTTACCAGATTTTTCTTCTATAAACATATTACCCAGGATCTTACCATATTTTACACATTCTGTTATAAATTTTTCTTCATTATAACCTTGCATAAAAGCTTCTTCTGCTTCATCAATGCTATCATCTTCCTCTAATTTTTCAGAATAATCTTCAGAGTAAATGTCTTCTACTTCTTCATCTTTTGACATTTTTAATCACCTTAAATCTCGTATATTTATGCAAGGCTATAGGTATTTTAATACTTCCGTCTTTTTGCTGGAAGTTTTCTATTATTGCAACTAAGATTCTTGAAGTTGCGATCGCTGTATCATTTAATGTATGTAAAACTCTTTTCTCTCCATCTTTGGATTCACACCTTATATTTAATTTTCTTGCTTGGTAATCTGTGCAATTTGATAATGAAACAACTTCGCCATAGTCTTTTGTTGTTGGCCTATAAACTTCAATATCTTTTTGATAATTTTTCCAGTCAGATAAATCTCCTGAACAAATATCTACAATTCTGTAAGGTAATTCTAATGCCTTTAATATATCCTCGGAATTTTTTAACAATTCATTAAAGTATTTTTCTGAGTCTTCTGGCTTTGAAAATATAACTTGTTCAACTTTATTAAATTGATGAGTTCTCCATAATCCTTTTTCATTTATTCCGTGAGCACCAACTTCTTTTCTGAAGCACATTGAATATGAGAAGTATTTCAAAGGTAATTTATCTTCTTGAATTATTTCATCGTTATGCATTCCTAATAAAGATTGTTCAGAAGTTCCAATTAAACTCAAATCTTCATTTTCAATTTTATAAACAGATTCTTCAATTGCTTTTTTGTCAAATGCTGCAAATGCTATATTAGATCTTAACATTAAAGGAGTTTCTACATAAGTATAATTTTTCTTTTTTAAAAAATCAATTGTAAACCTTATTAATGCCTGATTTAAATATCCTAATTCATTTTTCAGGTAATAAAATCCACTTCCAGAAGTTTTTGCAGACTTTTCAAAATCAGCTAGTCCAAGGTTTTCTAATAATTCAACATGATTTTTAACTTCAAAATTAAATTTAGGAATTTTTCCTGATTTTTTTATTTCTTTATTTTGAGAAGCATCTTTTCCAATAGGGACATGCTTAGACATAATATTTGGAATTTGTAATAATATTTGTTTTGTTTCCTGTTCTAACTTTTCTAATCTCGATTCATAAGTTTGAATTTCTTTAGGAAAATCCTGAGCTTTTTTAATTAATTTTTTAAAATCATCTTGGGACTTTTCTTTTTTTGCTAAATTAATTTTTTCAGAAATTAAATTACGTTCATGTCTTAATTCGTCTAATTTTGATTTTAATTTTCTCCATTCTTCATCTAACGTGATAAATTTGTCTACTAAATGTAGTTTATCCTGCTGAAATTTCTTTTTTATATTCTCTTTTATTAGATTAGGTTTTTCCCTGATTAAATTTACATCGATCATGAGAAATAAACAGTAGATTAGTTATATAAATATTGTGGTATATATATTAGAAAGAAACATTTAAATATGAGTAAAAATTAAAGTTGTTGGGGAAAACAAATTGGTTAAGAAAAACGAAGATATATTTGAAGTATTTTTTAGAAAAAAACCGGCATTAATACTTGTTGCATTAAGAAAAAACACTAAAAGCAGGTATGGAAGTATTTTGGCCAAGGAAGTTGACTGCACATATTCTCACGTTGTCAAAATATTACAGGAAATGGAAAGCGCTAAGTTAGTTGCATTTGAAAAACATGGAAGAATTAAAGACATTAAATTAACAGACCAGGGAAATAAAGTAGCAGAACACATTGAGAAAATAAAAGAACTTCTATAAGATTAAAACGGGCCCGATGGGATTTGAACCCACGACCACTTGGTAACTCCAAAATTTAAGAGCTTCACTCACTTTCGTGTCAAGTGCTCTACCAAGCTGAGCTACGAGCCCGTACATAGAGTAGTCTTATTGTAAATTTAAAAACCTTTCTTTATGATAATTATTACTTGGTTTGATAATATTAAAGAATCTTTTAACTGCGGATTGTTCATAAATTCTTAATCCAAAATACCCTTTTTTATCAAATATCTTCCCAGTTTTAATCGAATTTTTTTCTAAAATTTTTTTGATCTGATAAATGACCTTCTTAGATTTCATATGAAATTGTATATTTTTATAAGTGTATTTTTGATAATTATTTTTATATTTCTTAGAGTATCGATTATAAACCGTCCCATCCGTATCAAAAATCCCCCTAACCCATGCTATCGATAATTTATTATTTAATAAAAATGATTTAGGTATTTTTAGTTTATCTCCCTTTAATCCAATTGGAAAACCCAATTTCTTAAAAAAATTGAATACTTCTTTATTTGAAGTGCTAAATAAAACTGCATTGTATTTTTTCCTTAACCAAATATAGCCCCTTATGCCAAAATTTTTAATTAAAATTGGTTGGAGAACATTTCTGTGGTAAGGTTCATCATGAGTGTGTCCGGTTATCATAAAGCAAACTTCATTTCTTTTGCGATAATTCGAATAATATTTAGATAAACAACCATCTCCAATCATAGCACCATAAAGTTCAGCTAATTTTTCATTCATTGGCAAAATAATTATTTTTTTATTTATATACTTGACCCGCGTGTTTGTCCTCATGACTACCTCTAGAAAGTATATATTAAAGAAAACAGATTTAAAGAAAGATTTAAAAATTTAAAGTACATTTTAATTTCATGAAGAATTTGCTTATAGAGATTAAAGAACTAAAAGCGATGAATTACTCAAGAACTGATGATTCTTTTGATGTTGTTATAAACTTCGATGTTAACGGTGAAAGGTTTACTTTAAACAAGTTCTTTAAGATGGATAAGAAGTACGAACTAATGAGTTTAGAGCTTGTTAATTTCGTAAAAGAGCACGTTAAAAGCAAAAATAAATCTTCTCTAGCAGATGATTTCCTTGATAGCATAGTTGTTGTGAGATATAATGATATGGAAGAAGTTCAGGAGAAAGTTGCTTCTTTTTTCAAAAGATTTAAAGACCATATTAACAATTACAAATCAAAAAGATATACAGAAGGATTTCTAACAAAATACAGTACTCCAGATGGATTTTCTATGAAGATTAATTAGAATAATAAAAAAGTAAAAAAAGAAAAGTGAGGAAAGAAAAAATCCTCTATTTATCTCTTCTTTTTTCTTTTGCCACCACGAGCCATCCTTGCTTCGCAGACATCTATGGTCCTATTTAATCTTCTCAAATAAGATTTCCTTTGCCATCCACGTAGTAAAGATAACCGGGTTTACGCCTTACGACGTTTTTTGCAATTACAGTTCCCATTGTAATTACCTCCTTGATTATCGTCGTAAATGAAAAGGTAAACTCATATATAAACTTATTGCTTCTCGAGGATAAATTAAATTCCCACGTCGGATTAAATGTCTTCAAATGGGTTTTTTAACTTCTTAATCTCATCTATAGAAAGTTTTGTATAAGGATCCTCAATTAAAGAATTGTGATTTCCTAAAAGAAGTTTTACATATCTTGTTGCATATCCATTATTTGATAATATATTCGAGAAAGAACTTCTTAATGCATGACAAAAAACTTTTTTATTTATGTTTGCTTTTTTTGCAGCTGCCTTAATTATTTTCTGAGGAAGTTTTATTGAAACATGTCTATCTTTAATCGCAAACAGATAAGGATTAGCATCTTTTCTTTTTCCAATAAAATCTTTTAATTCTGAAGCTGTTTTATCAGAAATTATTGTCAAATGTTCTTTTCCTTTTTCATTCTTAACTTTTAATAATTTTTGCTCAAAATTTATATCAGAAATCTTTACTGTAATTACTTCACCTGCTTTCAACCCTGAAGATGCCATTAGTTTCAACAATAACTTATGCTTTGAATTTTCTAATACATTTACTAAGGATTTAAGTTCCTCTTTTGTTAAATTAACCTGTGATTTCTTCTCTGGTTTTTGTAATTTAACATCTGAAACTTTTTTGTTTAAAACATTACTAAAATAAAATTTTAATGCTGCGAAGGTTAAATTTAAGCTTCTTGGCTTATATTTTTTTTCATTTCCAAGATAGTTTAGATAATTTTTAAGATCATTATCATCTAATTTATCGGGCTCTTTATTTACAAATTTCAAGAATTGCTGGTTATGTAACATATAAGAATCAATAGTTTTTTGACTGAAATTTTGTGTTTTTAATTGAGATTCTAGTTTGTCAAGCATAATATAATATAAAAGTAAAAGTATAAAAGGATTACGAAAACTAATTAAGGATTACTTTCTATGACAAATCTTTCATCTTCTAAAATGTTTTCATATTCTTTATAATGACGATGGGCTAAAACATCTGCAATATATACTAGCCGAGGATAGTTATGGCATCCCTCTTCTTTAATAAAATAACTCACATTAAATTCATGAATGTCATTAAAGAATTTTTTTAAACTTCGGTATTTGATATCTACTTAGTTCTCCATTAATAAACAACTCTAATCCATTTATATCACAATCAAAATCGCTGAGAAATCTTTTAACTAAGATCTTGGTTGCAAAAGGCAAATTATTATGTTGGTGTTTAAATTTTCTTCCCGCGAGCAATGTAAATTTATATTCTCTTCCGGATAATCTTAGCCACTCATCAGCTTCCCCTTTATGAACTCTTTTACCAAAATTTTTAACGACTGCATCTTCAGGATCAAAAGAAAATGTTGCTACGGCAATTTCACCCTTTCTTTTTCCTGCATGGTTGCTATCGTCTAACCCAACATATAATGTATCTTCTAACCCCTTTTCTGGCATTATAATAGAAAGTACAATATTTATTTAAACTTATTGAAAAGGTTTTTAAAATTTTTGAATCTAAGTTAATTAAAATGTTTTTAAATTATAAAAAAATGAATATAAATTTTACACAAAAAGAATTGAAAGTGATTAATCAATTAGATAATCCTAAAAAAGTGCGGGAATTTTTGTTAAAAGAAGTTGTTTATGATTTTAATAAGAGGAAAGAGACTAATAGGAGTTTTAGAAGAGTATTAAGAGATAGAAAAGCTCATTGTCTAGAAGGAACTTTGTTTACTGCTGCAGTTTTGATGCAACACGGTTATACTCCATTAATGATTAGTATAGAAGCACGAGATATAGACCATAACATTTTTGCTTACAAAGAAGATGGAAAATTTGGATCCGTGGCAATATCTAGAGATGAGAATTTAAGAGGAAGGGAAACTAAATTTAGAACAATTAAAGATTTAGTCATGAGTTATTATCCTTATTATTGGAATTACTGGACTAAAGACCATGAGGATCTAACTTTGAGAGGTTATGCTAAAGTTAATTTAGGAATCTTTAAGCAAGATTGGATTACTAATGAGGAAGATCTAGACTTTATTGAGGATTATTTGTGGGAAATGAAATATAGAAGACTATTCCCAAAAAACGATGATGATTTATTCTATATTTGCAACAGAGATGGAAAAATAAAAAATGTTAAATAGTTAATTATAGTGAATGAACATTCTCAAAAGTTCTAATCATAAACTATCTAAAGGATTCTTAACTTTTCTTAATTGTTCTTGAGAAATATGTGTGTATATTCTTGTTGTTTCTAAATTTTCATGCCCTAATAATTGTTGTATTACAACTAGATTTTCTCCATTATCCAACAAATGCGTGGCAAAAGAATGTCTTAAAGTATGTGGGGTTACTTTTTTATTTATGTTAGCTCGTCTTGTTAATCTATTTATTATTAATTGTATGTTTCTTGGGGATAACGGATTAGTTCCTGAAAAAACATATTTGTTATTTGAATTTTTTTCTAGGTATTTTCTTAATTCCTTATTTAATTTTTCAGAAATGTTAAAGGTTCTGTCTTTGCTTCCTTTTCCTTTTCTTACCCAGCCCATATTTTGACTGAAATCTATATCTTTTGGAGTTAAATTTACTAATTCAGAAACTCTTAATCCTGTTGAATATAACATTTTTATCATTAGTTTAGTTTTTTCAAATTGTGCTGCTGCTATTAATGATTTAACTTCTTCTTTTGTTAAAACTACAGGAAGGGTTTTTTCTTTTGATGGCATTTCTAATATTTCAAGAATATCTATTTTATCTTGACGTTTTATAATTTTTATATATAAAAATCTTAAACTTGATATAACCAAAGATCTTGATTTATTTGTATACCTATCTAACAAAGTTGCTAAATAACTTTTTATCTCGTCTAAAGAGACTGTTTCCGGATTTTTAACAACATTGAGGTAATTTTTAATAAAGAAAGTATAAGAGGAAATTGTTTTATTGCTTCTTCCCTTGAGTTTTAATTCTGTTTTTACTTTCTCTAAATAATCCATACTTAGATTAAGCGAATGTGTTATTTAAAGGTTTAGTATCTTTCATATTTTGGGTGATATTTATTAAAATTTTTTATACAACGTTTAATTAATTTAAGTTTTAATTTTCTGATATTTTTATCTAAAACAAATTTATTTCTTTTGTAAATATACTCAAATAAATTATCACCGTCTTCTTCGTATATTTCCCAATTATCTCTATTTAAAAGTCTTAAACTCTGTGATGTTGAATTTAGGTAACTAATATAGTAAACTTTACCTTTATTTTTTACTTCAAATTGTTTTTCAAGAAAATAACCTTTAATTTTCACATGATTAAAAAGAGAAAGTTATTTATAAAGATTATATTAATTTCTATGTATTAATAAGTATAAAATGAGTAAAATTGCGTTATATAAAAAAGTGGATTACTCT
>JBBSXG010000081.1:12487-20720 GCA_038045885.1 Nanobdellota archaeon | reverse complement strand
TATAAAAATATGCCTTTTAGCGATCCAGTTTACCTGACGCTAACTTAACAGCTCAAAAATAACATATATTTATAAAGCAAATTTCTAAAATATTTCTATGATAACAGGAATACATTTGGAAAAAGATATAGAGAAAGCTGTAGAAGATTTAAAGTATATAGAATGGACAGATATACAAATAAGAAGCATTCCTAAGATACAAGAAGGAAAAGATGTTATTGCTCAATCTCGTACTGGTTCTGGAAAAACAGCTACATTTGGCCTGCCAATACTAGAAAAAATTGTACATGGAAATGGTTTACAAGTTCTAATACTAGTCCCAACTAGAGAATTATGTGAACAAGATAATAGTGAGATGCGCAAGTTTGCGAAATATAAAAAGATGAATATTATTCCTGTATACGGCGGAGTTTCAATAAATCCACAAATAGATGGTTTAAGACATGCAGATATTGTTGTAGGAACTCCTGGAAGAATTTTAGACCATATTCAAAGAAGAACAATTGAATTAAGCAAGGTTAATGTTTTAGTTTTGGATGAAGCTGACAAGATGTTTGAAATGGGTTTTATTGATCATGTTAAAAGAATAATTTCATATTTAAAAACTAACAGGCAAACTTTATTGTTCAGTGCTACAATATCTTCTCAAGTTCATAATATTGTCAAGAACTACATGAAAAATCCTGAATTAATAAAGGTTAAATCATATGTCGGAAAAGAAAGCTTAAAGCAGCATTATTATGATGTTCCTTCTAAAGATAAATTTTCATTATTAGTATATATAATAAAAAATGACAAGCCAGGATTAACGATAATTTTCTGCGCAACTAGAAGAATGGTTGATATACTTGGGAAAAATTTGTATAAGGCTGGAATACAAAGCCAAAGATTACACGGTGGAATGACACAAAATAGAAGAAAACAAGCTATTGACATGTTTCACAGTAATAAAGCGGATATTTTAATCGCAAGTGATGTCGCCGCCCGTGGGTTGGATATAAAAAATGTTACCCATATTATTAATTATGACATCCCCAAAACTTCAAACGAATACATACACAGAATTGGAAGAACTGCAAGAGCTGGAAGTGCAGGAAAAGTTATTTCTTTATTATGCGAAAATGATTATGATAATTTTAGGAAAGTCTTGGAAGATAGATCATTATCTGTTGAAAAATTAGATCTTCCTAGCTATGAAAAGATTCCTTTGTTTAAATCAAGTCCTAATAGAGACGATGATAGAAGAGGTTTTCATAAGAGAAGAGATTTTGATAGAAAAAGATTTCCTAGAAGAAGAAACTAATCCAAACTAATATAAACTTTTTTAAATTTCTTGGTTTATGGATAAAATTATTTGGCAACCGATTCAACTATATAACTCAAAAGCAGATTTTGGAGTTATTTTAGATAATGAATTTGTTCGAATGATGATTTCTAAAAAATTAGCAATATATAAAGGAAGTGCGACAATTAATTTGAATGATGAAAAATTACATAAAAATAGAGAAGAAAGTGCTTCTAAATATTTAAAGAAATTTAATTAAAATTTTTAATAATTTATGATGTATTATAAGAGATTAATAACTCAATTAATTCTTTTGTAGTAAGCACTTTTATTTTATTTTGTTGTTTTAAATGAGGGTCTTTACTCCAAATAGCACAATTTAATTTTAAAGCTGATGCCAAGAAATCAATATCATTTTCATCAACACTTAATTTTAAGGCATCTTTTAGGAAATCAGAATACTCTTTTAAGGGCACAAATTTAATCATTTTTACTAATTCTTCTCTTAATTTAATAAAATCTTCCTTTGATATTTCTGTTCTTTCTAATATTTCTTGCATATGAAATTTAATCTCCTTCAATACATATTCTGGAGAAAATAGTTCTAATTCTATTCTTTTAAATAAATTTTTCGTAAAAGAATTTTTCCAAAATTGAGTAAATAAAATATTTGTATCCACTACTAATATCATTTATATCAAGCCTTTTCTTTTTAATTCATTTATCCTATTAGCTCTTGAAGAGTGTTGTAATTTAACAGCCCAATTTACAAAATCCTCTTCTTTTTCTAATTCTTTTAACATTCTATCTTTTAATAGTAATTCTTTAGTTTTTTCCTCTATAGATTTACGTACAAAACCAGACCAATTTACCTCTGAAAATTTTTTCATTGTTTTTCTTGTTTCTTCAGGCACGGATAATGTGATACTAACCATTTTAACCTCCATATGTTAAAAAACGTTAATATGTTTAAATATTTAAATCTTTCGTTTTGCCAGAAAATCTATAAATTAAACATTTTAATAACTTTTTTAGCCCTTTTTTTATTATGATTTAAAGCAATTTTTTGTTTTATTTCTTTATTAAAAGGTTTTTTATTTTTAGTTATGCCAAAATTCTTTTCTAAGTCAATTAAATCTTGGTCTTTTTTTACTTAGTTTTATTAGTTCCATTTTCTGTAAATGTTAAGAAAAAGCAACTTATAAGCCTTGTAGCCCAAAAAGTACTACATTGCTATTATAGACAAAAAAGAACATCCGCTTATAAAACCATGATTAAAGATTAGGCGGACGTTGATTTAAAGATGGGGTGAAATATGCTACTCTTTTTTTCCTTTTATCTCTCTAACTTTGACCATATCTTGGTAAATTCCTGTTTGTTTAAACTCTTCATAGAATTTTGAAAATTTTTCATCTTTACCATAAGCTTCTAAGTCCTTCATATAACCAATTGTTAAAACATTATAATTAAATAAAATTTCAGCGATAGAATCATCTAAACGTGCAGTAACTTCTTCGCTTTTTAAAGCATCTATTGTTTCTAAGGTATTCAAAACTCTATCAGACCATTCATATAAAAATCTTTTATATCCAAAACTACCAAAAATACTTTCTAGTTTACTAAAATCTATTTTTACTTCTTGTTGTTGACTCATAAATTTAAAGTCTAACCTAAAAACTTAAAAATCTATTGAAAACCAGTCATTTTTCTTAGTTTAACATTAAAATCAGAATTTATATGGAAAATAAACTCCGCATTTAGTACTATAAAAAAGGCGGACAGCTTACCTAGTTTCCCGAAGCTAAGTTCAGTACAGCTAGGAACGTAGGCTTGCTTGACTTCCATGTTCGAAATGGGTATGGGTATTACCAAGCCACTATGGCCGTCCTAAAAATTATTATAAAAAGTCTATTTATAAAATTATCGTTAATCAAATTTATCAACTAATCCTTTTTCTTTTTTTATTTCTTCAGACTTAATTAACACTTGTTTAAAATTATTTCCCCCAAGATATATCTCCCAACCAATCATAGAATAATGGCCATTTATATTTAATCTCACACTCCCGCAATCATTACAGATTTCTTCAAAATCGCTAACCTTATCATTCCTAATAAAAAATTTATAATTATGCTCTAATATATCTCTGCATAAAGGCTGGGGATTACTTTCAACTAATTCTCCATAAAGATAATAAAAGTATTTCATTTTATAATGTCTTTAATTTTCCTGTAATCTTATCTATCTTTTCTTCATCATCTGGACCAATAGCCAAACAAGTTAAAGTATGCTCTGGAATTTCAGTTAATCCTGCATCTCTTATCAAGGCTGTAACTAATTTAGCTTTTTCAGCCTCTTTTTTATATTTAATTAAATCATTTTCAGACTCAACAACTAAGACAACTTTTTTGGAAAATTGTCTCCATACATTAATTTTTTCTTTATCTGATTTTAAAACAGCTTCTGCAGATGCATGTGAACATTGGACAGCTGTTTTACCTTTAGATAAATTCAGATCCTTCCTAACTAATATCACTTGTTTATAATTTATCATTTTAAACTTCCATATCTTATTTTATTTGGTCTCCAATATTTACTTTGTTTCCATTTAAATCAAATATTTCTCCTTTTTCTAATATGTCTTCTAAATTATTTTGATTTAACATCATTAATCCAGCATCATTATAATTGATTTTTCTGTTTCTACTAAAATCATAGTCAAAGCCAAAAAAAGTTTTACAAATATTACATTTGTATAAATCAATAACTCTTTGGTGAAGTTTAATTTTATAACGCTCTAACTTTTCGTTAGATCCTCTGCAATTTGTGCATGAGGAAGATGGGTATACATCTCCTAAAGTTTTTCCTAATATCATATTAATTTCCTTAATTCTTTTATCTTTCCAAAATATAAAGCCTCACTAAGGATATTTAAATCTTCTGATGGTTCTAATATGAATACTTCAAAATTTTCTATATTTGTTAAAAAAGGGCTTAGTAACTTTTCTTTTAGGACATTAGTTCCATAG
This sequence comes from Nanobdellota archaeon, assembly GCA_038045885.1. Lineage (GTDB taxonomy): Archaea > Nanobdellota > Nanobdellia > SCGC-AAA011-G17 > GW2011-AR20 > JBBSXG01. The sequence continues at coordinate 16,406 of JBBSXG010000081.1, read as the reverse complement.
GTTAGTGGATTAAATGATGGCATTGCAATTATTTCCCCATCATTATATTTTCCTTTTAAAAAACAAGGATATTTCTCCTGTCTTATTCCTTTTTTCAATGAAATAGCTGGATGTTCATGCCCGATTATAATAGTTTTATTTAAATTTGTCAATATTTTATCTCCATGTAATATTGTTACATCCTCAAAATCATAACTTTCAACTAATTTTATATTTCTTTTATCTGCTATTGGTTTTAAAATCGGATCATGATTTCCTTTTATGATAACAATCTCTTTATCATCCAAAAAATCTATCAAACTTAGAATATTATCCCACTCTTGTCTCGATATTTCTCCAAATTCATGTTTCAAATCTCCATTGAATACAACTCTAGAAACTTCGGCCTTATTCAAGATTAATTTTAATTTCGTCAATAAATCATTAAATTGTGATCTCGGAATTAAAACTCCTCGCTTGTTTAAACTTTCCTCTATCCCAATATGTAAGTCACCTATAATTAAAGTTTTTTCTTTCTTCAGATATAATGCTAAATCCATTATTTCAATGTTGTTGTTAATTTTCATATTCTATCTCATGTTCTTTTCCAATCTTCGCGAGAACTAAAGTATGCATATTTCTTAAGAACTTTATTTTATCTTCTATTTTTAATATATCTAGATAACCTTGCAATACTAAATTAAAACCAAATGGGCTTGGTATGCTTGTATTAACTTCTTTTATTTTAATTTCATTATCTTCGATTTGCTTTAATACTTTGGTTGTATTTTCAATATCCATCAAATCTTCTAAAACTTCTCTTTTAGCTTCCTTTAATATTGAAAAATCTTCAGATATTCTTCTTAACGCGCTGATTAATAGCATTGAGGAAACTTGCTGCCTGCCAACTCTTTTCTTCCTTCCTTTATACTCTCTTAATATCATTAACGAACGAGTAGCACAATGTCTGAATCTTCTCTTGAATATTTCGGAGTCTTTTATTGCTAGCTCTAATAACAATCTTATTTTTTCGGACTTTAATAACTTAAATGCCTGTAATACCTGAGCATTTCCTTCGTAGCTTAGGAAAAATCCATTATCATTAATTCCTATTTCAACGTCTTTATGCTGTAATTTTCCTATTGCATAAGCTATTGCTCTAGACAAACAATCATTTACTCTCCTTCCAAATAAAGCATGAAAGATAACATATTTTTTATTATCCTCATTGTAATGCTCTATTAATATTTTCTTGTCATTAGGAATTTCTTTTAAATATAAATATTGTTCATTAAAATAATTATAAATTGCTAGAGCCGCATTTTTATCTACATACAGATAAGAATCAATAAATTCAATAATTTCTTTTTTAGTTTTATTCTTAAATTTCTCTTCCATTAATCTTCTAAACTTCCCTATTTCTAAAGCTAAATCAAAGCTTAATGGCAACATTTCACTAACCCAGTTTGGAATAGTTGGAGTGCGTCCTGGAGAGGCTTTTACTTGTGCTACCATCCCTCTAGAGAACTGAAATTCATATGTATTCCCCCCTAAAGTAAATACATCCCCTCTTTTCATTTTTTCTAGAAAATTCTCGTCTAAATGTCCTATGCTTTGCTCTCCAATTTTTACTGTAATAAAAGTTTCATCTGGAATAGTTCCAATGTTTGTCATGTAAATTACCCTGGCCAATTTACCTTTTTTCCCAATCATTCCAGTTTCTTCATCATACCATATTTTAGCATAAACATTTCTGTCTTCTAATGTGCTATAAAATCCGGTCAAATATTTAATAACCTCATTAAAATCTTCTTTTGATAAATCTCTATAACAATAACTTCTCTTAATTAATTTTAATAACGAGTCAATATGAATTTGATCACTAATGGCAATGCCATAAATTTGCTGGGCTAGAACATCTAAGCAATTTCGGGGAATATGTATTTTATCAATATTTCTCTCAAGAACATTTTTTAACATTACACTTGACTCAATTAAATCATCTCTATCTAGGACAATAATTCTTCCTTTAATGACATCATGCAGTCTATGTCCTGATCTACCTACTCTTTGCGATGCTCTTGCAACTGATTTTGGAGAGCCCAACATTATGACTAAGTCTATATAACCTATATCAATTCCCAATTCTAAAGAAGTTGAGCACACGATAGCTTTCAATTCACCTTCTCTCATTCTCTTTTCTATATTCCATCTATGCTCTTTGCTTAAACTACCATGATGAGCTCCGATATTCTCTGTATAATGTTTTGGGAATTTTTCCTTTAGATAATGAACAACTCTTTCTGTGGCTGATCTTGTATTGGTAAATATTAAAGTTGTTTTGTGATCTTGAATTAATTTATGCATAATATCATACATTGCATTATGTGTTTCCTCAAATGTTGTATTAATTAAATCTGGCAGGGGACAAAGAACTTTCAAATCCATTTTTTTTGTTGAGTCAATCTTGGCAATTTTACATTCTCTATTATTTCCAACTACAAACTTTGCTATCTCCTCTATTGGCTCCGCTGTTGCGCTTAATCCTATCTTAGTAAATTCTCCTGCTAACTCATGCAGTCTTTCTATACTTATACTTAGATATACTCCTCTTTTATTTTCTGCTAATGAATGAACTTCATCAATGATAAGATACCTTACATCTTTTAGTTTGTCTCTAAATTTAGGACTTGTTAATATTAAAGCTAAACTTTCTGGAGTTGTGACTAGGATATGCGGAGTTTCTTTTAACATCTTCTGCTTTTCACTTGCTGTTGTGTCTCCTGTTCTTACTCCAATCTTAATCTTGAATTTCTTTTTAGCCAATTCTTCCATCTCTTTTAATGGCTGTTCTAGATTAACATTAATGTCATTAACTAATGCTTTTAATGGAGAAGTATAGATGCAATAAACCTTATTCTCCAGTTTATCAGAATCTGCTAGAGTAATTAATTCATTCAATATAGCCATAAATCCAGTAAGAGTTTTTCCAGATCCTGTAACAGCTGAAACTAAAACATTTTCCCGATTATGTATTGGAAGAACAGCGTATTTTTGCGGGTCTGAAAAAGTCTTGAATTTATTCTTAAACCAAGTTATTACTATAGGGTGTAATACATCAAAGATGTCTTCATCTTTATGCGGTTTATTTAAGTAAGATATCATTTTTTGTAAAGCAATTAGAGTAGAAATTTTTGGTTTATAAAGTTTTAGTTATCTGAGGGTTTGTTTAATAAGTAGTCTTTGTTTAAAAAGTCATAATTTAACCAATATAGAGAGTCCCTTTACTTTCTAATTTATCCAAGAACTCTTTATAGAAAAGAAATAAATCCTTAACCCATCATCATGTCTTATGAAATTATGTAATTTAATTTTTCCAAAACAAATGGTTTTTATAATGTAACTATAAAGTAGTTATAAAATAGATACATTTAAAAATGAACAAATTTTATAATTTCTATGGAATTCGGTTGTGATCTAGAAAATATGCGTGAAAGCATTGTAGAACTAAAAAATAAAAGAAAAGTTAAGATATACTCCTTGGGAAATCAACAAAGGGAAGAAGGGATAATATTTTTACATGGATTTGGAATGCCTCCTCGCTTCTATTCAACTTTCTTTACAAAATTAGCAGAAGAAGTTCCTCTTTATGCTCCAGAATTTGTAGCAATAAATTATTCTAAAGAAAATCAGCCCTCCTCTATCTCTGATTATGGAGAGATGGTCTATGAATTAATAGACAAAATCCCTCTTGATAAAATATGTCTTGTGGGGCATTCACTTGGAGGGAGAATTGCTTTTGAAATAGGAAAACAATTAAGCAATCTTGAAGGAAGATTATCTAAGATTGTTGCAATAAATCCTTCTCTTCCTGTTGAATATGGTGTAACGAAGTTATTAACAAGAACTCTGATTGAGGGGACAAAACAAGAATATGGTT
>JBBSXG010000081.1:2370-12477 GCA_038045885.1 Nanobdellota archaeon | reverse complement strand
TATGGTTATATTGGAGGAGAAGATCCTTATGATGGTGAAGAAGGAGTTGAAAGAGCAAAACGATTTGCAAAAGAGATAAAGAAACCATGGTTGAGTAATATAATTAAAGATTTGCCAAATACTTATAAATTAGTTAAAGATATGACTAATGACTCATGGAAAAAGTTAAAAATAAGAGGCATACCTATTACTATAATCTATGCAGAAAATGACGTTTTCTTCAAATTAAACTCTTCAAATGAAAATCAACTTAGAAATTCAATAGACAATCTTGAAATAATAAGAGTTATTGGAAGTCATGATTTTCCTATATATAACGGTGAGAGAGCAGCATATAATCTTTTAAGTATTCTTTCCAAAAATAGCAATGGTTCTGGAAGTCAAAAAATAACTTAAAAATTTGCAGTTTCAAAATGAACACATCAAAAAAATTAAGAATCAGAGATTACTTTTTCGTAGGAAGCACTGCATTGACTATATTATTTTCTTCATACTCGCGTGCAAATGCTCAAGCAGGACCATGGCCAGCTGAAGATAAAAGAGACTCAATTGCAAGGACAAGTTTAACAACAAAAATATATCAAAATAAAAGAAATTATGGGATAAGCCTAGAAGAACTCCAAGATTTTTCTACTACCGCTGTAAACCCAAGAATAAGATCCTAATGGAAAAGATAAATGCATTGATATTCCGCATTAGTAATCTTTTTATAACTTTTCTATTTATTTAAATTATGATGCAATTAAACAGAAGAAGTTTTATAGAAAGCTTGTCTTTATTTCTTACATCGCCAAATTTTGGCCTTGGTTTAATAAATAGTCATGATCTAATCTTAAAGGAAGTTCCAGAAGCAAAACCATACATAGATTTTATTAATGAATGCAGGCTAAAACATGCTATTACTTTTGATGTTCCTTTAGAAGTATTAATTTATCATTTTCATCTCGAATCTAAATATAATCCGTTAGCGATTTCATCAAGATTAGCGGTTGGAATAGCACAGTTTATGGGGAAAACCGCAAAAGATATGGGATTAAAAGTTTATGATAATAAAGAATTAAATTTTTTAGAACAAAGAATAGAATCTAATTTTTCTAAATTAAGAACGCTTGAAAACGGCGATGAAGAATCACGAGGATTTAGAACTCTTTTTTATAATAATGATTTTAAAGAGGCAATAAGGCTAAAAAGAAATTACGATGCATTAAGAGCTGAGAATGAATTATTAATAAAAAACTTTAGAAAACAATTTTTATATTATGCAAAAGATCAAGATTTTGATCATAGAACTAATCCTCACGAGTCTATAGAAACAGGGACTAAATTTTTAATCAGATGTTGTTATGATGCTGAAGTTAAATTTGGGGGGAGAAGAGAGCATAACATAATAAGGGGGTTAGCAGTTTATAATTATGGGCCCAAGGCTTTAGATGATGGGGGTTTACCAAATGCAAAAGAAACAATAAAGCATATAAGGGGGGTAATGGCTTTTACCGATAAAGTTTATAGTCAATCTATTTAAAATTAATATTTTTAAGAAATTTATTTTTATCTCTTCCTTTAATTTCTTTTCCCCATAAGACAAATTCTATGAACATGAGTTAGAAAGGTTTAAATATTAAATAAAATTTTTAAAAATTTTGCAATTGGTAAGAATAAAAGAATAACAAATAATATTATCCATTCAAATAAAGATTTCAAGAGAGGTTTGATAAGGGCTTTTTATAATGATGAGGGTAATGTAAGTAAAAATGGAGATTATATTCGATTATTTCAAGATAATAATAGTATCTTGGTTGGTTTCAGAGATTTATTAAAAGAATTTGGCATAGAAGCTGCTCCTATCAAGATGTATTTAAAAAAAGATAAAAAAAGGTATTATTTTAATTTGTATAAAAAAAGTAATTTCATTAAGTTTAATAAAGAAATTGGGTTTACTTCTAAAATAAAAATGAATAGATTAAAAAAAGCAACTGTAATAAAAAATTTTAAGAATAGTATGTGATTATTTTATATTTTTAATAGTGCTTAAAATCTCATCCTTTTTTTTCCTGCTCGTATATGTTTTACCAAACCTTACTAAAGTTGAATTAACCTTATTCCAATATTTTTGGGGGAATAATCTCTTTAATTCCTCTTCTACTTTATGCGGGTGGTTGCTCTCAGCCCAACCTAATCTTTTAGAGACAAAAAAAACATGAGTGTCTACAGCTAATCCAAATTTTCCATTTTCAGATAAGAATACATTTGCTGTTTTCCTTCCAACACCTGGCAATTTAATCAATTCATAAATATTATCGGGGATTTTACCATGATAATTTTTAATTAACAACTTAGCACAATTAATTATATTTTTAGATTTAGTTTTATAAAAATTAATTTGTTTAATTATTTTTTTAACGTTGTTTAATTTTGCATTAGCAAGTTTTTCCAGAGTTTTATATCTTTGAAATAGTTTTAAAGCAATAGAAATTGTTTTTTCATCTCTTGTTCTAGCAGACATTATTGTAGAAATAAGGATTTTCCATTCCTGATCCCAATCTTCTGCTGCCAATCTCATTTTAGAGCCTAGTTTGTTTAGTTCTCTCAACTGCATTATAGCTGTTTTTCTATTCATCCTAAAAATCCTTTAGTCTTAAACTGAAAATAAAGAATAAAAACATTAGGCCCCCCATGACCAAAAATATTTTATTGAAGGGCATAAAAGCAAACAAGATAGCAGGAAGTAATTTTCCGATAATTAAACCAAATTCGATATGAGTTAAATATATTCCATAATAATGCTCTTCCTGCTTTTTTTGGATAGTCTTAAAGAAATGAATCTCTTTAGTAGGTTCGATAAAAGCAGCGCCAAAGCCAGCTAAAATCAACATTACAAGAACATTGTTTATATGATTAGTATAATATGCGGCGATTGTAAATATTGCTATGATTAAATATCCAAGAACTATAAAGAATTTAGATCCTACAATATCCGACTTCTTTCCAATTAAATACTGCAGTAAAAAGGGCAATAAGAAAATAAACAAGAATAATCCTACAAAAGTTTTATTGAAATTATTCTGGACAATATATAATGGAATGTAGACAAAAATAAATCCCAGCCATAATGAAATCCCCATACTTGACAAATATAATTTTTTTAGTTCCTTATTTTCGAAAAAAACTTTAAAATCTTTAAATAAACTAAGATCCATTAACGCTGGTTTCTTAACTTGTTTTTTATACATTAAAAAAATCATTAAAGCAATTAAGGTAAATGCTGCTGCGAACATGAATACAGATTTTATATTATATTCCCTAAATATCCAAAAAATTAATAATGCTCCAAGAACCCATCCAAAATTAGATAATGTGTAAAGCAATCCTTCATTTTTGCCTATGCTCTTTATTTTTGACTCATTCCTAACCATTATGCCAAAACTTTCTGACCTTAATACCGCTGTTGTAACATAGAGTACAATTACTATAACAAATAGATAGAAATTCTTAATTAAAGTCAGCCATACTAATAATGCAATTGAGAAGAATATAGCAAAGAAATAAACTTTATTCTCCTGGTATTTTTCTATTATTGGAGTTAATATGAAAAACATTGTTAATGCGACTACGCTCAAGATAGTTGAAAAGTATCCTACCAGAGAATTATTATGAAAAAAACTATCAAAATATAATGACCATACCCCGTTTAATAGGGAAATAGCAATAGAAGTTATAAATCCAACAAACAATAAAACGCTTAATTTATTAAAACGAAACTTCCTTAACGAAATAGCCATATAAGAGATAGAGGATTAGTTATTTATAAAACTTGTTTAACCATCTTAAAGTTATTATTTGAATACTTCTCCGGTTTCCATGCTCCAGAACAATAAATCCAATTCATCCATTGGAATTTTAAGACCATTGCTAAAGTCCTTGAATTTTTCTTCAATCTCAAGATATTTTTTCTTTGTTAAAGCTGATGGAAGTTCACTAATGACATTATTTTTATGCAAATTCTTTAAAATATGTCTATCTAAAATAGCTAAATCTCTATGTCCAATATTTCTTAAAAAATGACTAGTCTCTTTATAGCCATATCCTTTAACATAACTAACTAGATATTCCCTCAATTTATAAGAATTTTTAACTTCTTCTATTTTTTTGCTTACTATACTCCATTTTTCTTTTAATTCTAATAAATATTTAGCTTTGTTATTGTGAAATCTAATTTTATTGCTTAAATAAATTACAGGATTAATGTCTTTATTAAAAAAGTCATTTTCCTTTAATAATAATATACACTTCCAGGATTGTTTGGCAGAGCTTTGAGGTGTTAATATGCAAAAACATGCCTCATAAAAATAATCTTCCTTATTAATTTTAGAAAAATCCTCTAGCCTTTTCTTGATAATCAAGCTTCTTTTGTTATATTCATCTTGCAGAGGCATTATAATTAAGAATATAGAAAGTTTATAAAGTTTTCACAGGAATCTTATCTTGGTGTTTAACCTTATCATACATTATCATAAACCATCTTTCACCATCTAAATACCATTTGTTATAAAATTCGTCATAGTCTTCTTCCTTAAAGCCACCATCTTCTCTTGAAGGGTCAAAGAACTGCACTTTTCCGTTTATATTGTAAACAATGATGTAATGACCATCGCCATCTAATTCGAAAGGGCGATGTACAATAGGCCATAATCCTATATCTATAAGCTTCATTATTTTATTTATAGTGCCATTAGGATCCTTGTATATGCTTAAGTTATGATAACTTGCGATTTTATCCCAATTTGGTTCATCTGTACCATCTTCCACTATATTATGAGTCTTTAAAATGGGGCCATTTTCTGTCTCATCTATTATTTCGTGACCAGTTTGAGCTCTTTCTATAAACTCTGCTGTAGTCAATGGGATGTTTAAACAATTATATAGAAAAGTCCTTCCTACTCCGACTCCACAAAGGTTCTTATCTTCCTGAGGAAAACATATTTGTTGATTTAACATGAATTCTAATCCCCCAAAGCCAGTCATGTCTCCTCCATTATCAAGAAATCCTTTTTAAACATATCGGTTAGACTTTTTCCAGTAATTCTATTGGTTTTCTCTGATCATAATTAGAATCCGCCTCATGCCAGTACTTTATTTTATTTTCTCCTAACTGCCAGCACAAGAATATTTCCTTTCCATTATGCAAAGCATAGAAATCCACTAGCCCAAAATTTAAATCTTTTACAATTGCACCATAATTTAATATTTCTTCTAGCATTTCATAAAACTCGTAATATAATTTATGTGTATTTTTTCTGGAATTTACTTCATTAAAAATTAATTGTAATTCATCATCATAAGAAATTTCAATTGTGTTTACTAAATTAATTGCTTTTGCAATCTTAATTAGTCTTTGTAATTTAAAACTGATTTCAGGAATAAGATTTTGGGCTTCGTCTAATGTAAAATACCTTTTTTTCATTAGAATTATTAAGAATAACTTGTTTATAAACTTTATTTATTGCTCATCTTTGTAGTAAAAGTCAAGGATGATTATTTTATCCTCTTCTTTTGAATAAATCGCTATAATTTATTATCAACAAGGATCACCATTTTTCAAGCTCTTTTAAGAAGTCGTCAGCCTCCATACTTTTAAATTCGCCTTTTTCATGCCTTTTATAAGCCTCTTCTGTTCTTCGAGCAAAGATTAAATCTTCTTTTAGGTTTTTACTAAAATCCTTAACACTCTTTAGAATAATTTGTTTTCCATTCAGTATAATTACGAATTCTTCATTTTTACTAAATTGCTTTCTCATCTCACTAGGAATCACAATTTGTCCTTTTGAACTCATTTTTGTTACATTAATATTATTCATTTTAATCAAGTAAGATATGTCTTACATTATATATAAATATTCTTATTATTACTATAGTATTAATAGTTATAAATGTTTTTAGAAAAGTTTATATATTAATTGTTATATCTATTGATATAACATGAATAAGCATAGATTTAGAACAGTTTTAAGGTATCCTCGACTAGATACTGTATTGATGGTAGAAAAAGCTATAAAAAAATATGATGGAACCTATAAAAAAAGAGCTTTATGGGAACATATGCCAAAAAAGATGATGTACCAAACTTTTTGCGTAATAATTGATTATTTGTTATATTCAAGAAAGATTTCTATTGATAAGATAGGAAAGATAGGATGGATATACTATCCTGATAAGGTAAAACAGCTCTTAAAGAACAAAAATTTATTTTGGAGTAAGTTATGATTTTACCGACTAAGGTACAGTTCGCTGATGATAAACTAAAGAAAGCCTTTTATGACTTAAAGCAAGGAAGAAACAACGAGAAAGAGTTGTATAAATTCTTAGAAAGGGCATTTAGGGATATTGAACAAAATGGTTTTTGCGGGACTCAAGTTTCAAAGGACTTAATTCCTAAGCAATATATCCAAAAGTATAAGGTTACAAATTTATGGAAATATGATCTCCCAAATGCCTAGCGTCTTCTTTACTCAATCCAAGGTAATCAAGTACTTGTAATCTCTATTCTTATAGAGTGGATGAATCATAAAAATTACGAAAAAAGGTTTAAGTATTAAAAAGTTCTTTTAATAATAAAGCATCTTTCTCGACGTTTGGAGACTCACAAACAACTATTCCTTTTAATTTAAATTCTTTCCAGGCTTTTACTAAATCTTTGTAATTTAAATCAGATTCTTTTAGATTTAGATGATTTTTTTCTCCTTTTTCAGAATAATTAATACCCTGGCAATGAAAATGCACATTATCTAATGCATTTTTTCCTAATTTTTTCTCCATTAATATTAATATTTCTCTAAACTCATTTATTGTATTATATTTTCCATTTGTGTAAGCATGCAGGTGTGAGAAATCAATACATGGCAGGACATTTTCAAATTCTTCACTTAGTTTTATTATTTCATTAATATTCCCGAATTGAGAAATTTTACCTGCTGTTTCTGGTCTTACCCATATTTTTATATCTTCTTTTTTTAATTCCTTTAATATTAATCCAATAGCTTCCTTTACTTTTTTATAAATTTCTTCAGGAGTATTTTTCATGTTGAACGCAGGATGAAAACATGTTGAGTATCCATTGCATAAATAAGTTATTTTAGCACTTTGAGTTATGTATGAGATAGATGCATGCCATTTTTGCTTATCCTGTGCGTTTAAGTTAATATAATAAGGAGCGTGTGATGAGATGATTAAATTATTAGTTTTTACTAAATTATTTATTTCAGGAGTTTTTTCTTTTTTTAAGTAAATTCCGTGGACAAATTCTAATTCCATTCCATCTAAGTTTAATTTCTTAACCTGATTTAGTCCTTCTGTTAATCCTTTTTTAGGAGTGCTTAAAGGAATTCCAGAACTTAGAAAGTTTAGTTTATTCATTTTTTAAAAATTCTTCTGGTGTAACTATTTTAATATTTTTAAATTGTTTTAATTTTAATAAATGTTTATCTTTGCTTATTATATAATTCACTTTGCCTTTATAAGCACATTCTAAAAATTTGTTATCACTAGGATCATCTTTTATTAAATTAAATTTTTCCTTTGGTTGAACTAAAATTGATTTTTTTATAATTAAATCAACCCATTCATTAATAATAGATGGAGGCATTTTTATTTTAAAGTCTTCCATTACTTCAATAAATTCGTCTATAATTTCTTTAGAAGTAAATAAAATGAGACTATCTTCTTTCCATAGATTTATTATCTTGTTTGGGTTTCCTTTCCAAAATATGCCTGAGATAAAAATATTTGTATCTAAAACAACTTTCAAGTTCTAACCCTATTTATAACCTGTTTTACATCTTTCTCTGTGATCCCTTTAAGTTTTACAAAATTTTGTGTTTTTTCTAATAACTTGTCAAAATTTTTTAATTTAGGCATTTCTATTCTTTTCAATAAAATTGTTCCTTTGTCTCCTAAAACTAAAAATCTTTCTCCCTCTTTTAATTTCATTCTGTTTCTAAGTGCTTGTGGTATAACCACTTGCCCACGCGAACTCATATTTGTTATTTCGGCATCTTCCATTTTATCCTCCAATAATATATCTTACTAATAAGATTATCTTATTTATAAAGATTTTGGTAAAGGAATTCCAGAACTTAGAAAGTTTAGTTTATTCATTTTTTATAAATACATTACTTATATTAAAAAGATTTTGGTTCTAAAAAAACAATCATTTATAAATATTTAAATCTTATTATATCGCATGTTAAGAGTAATTTTTGATACAAATGTTTATGGTCATTTAATAACAGAAAAAGATTTTATAGAGATACAGAGAAAAATAAAAGACGATAAAGAATTCGTAGTTTATGGTTATAAGCCGATAAGAGATGAGATTAGAGCGATACCAAAAAAACTAAACAGAGTAAAAAAGCCAGAAACTTAATATTAAATTTGTATGATGAAATAATAGGTAAGCATTTTTTGGAACATTCTATTGAGATTACTATACTTGCGAAGAAATATTATGATTGTTATAGAAACTTTGGTGGTATTTATGGTTGGGATACTAGTATTAGAATAGATTTTACGATAGTTGCATGTTCTAGTTTTAATGGATTAGATGTAGTTTATTCTGGAGATAATAAGACACTTTTGGGAAAACATGCATTGAAATCTTATAAGCACATAAATATGAAGGAGAACTTAAGAACCCCTGATTTTTTAAAGTATGAAGATTTATTAAAGAAGTTTAGATCTTAATTCAACTTATACACATTTGTTGTAGCCTTAATAAATTTATTGACTTCTCTAATGAAACTTGGGTCTTTTTGAGCTTCTTGAATAGCCTTTATTAATTGCCTATTTGAAATTTTCTTGCTTTTATTCATTTTTAGATTCCTCTAGCTACCTCTTAATTTTTATATAAAAAGCAACCATTTTTAGTCCTTCCTCTTAAGGACTTTATAACCATCGCTTAACCCCCCTTTCCTTTCAATAGATAGATCATCTTTATATTTATAAACATTACGGTATTACTTAGCGATACTTAGATAAGGTATGAATGATTTACTAAACCTTTATTAATTTTTCTTATATTCTAAGATGATGAAAATAAAAGATATTCCTTTTTATAATCGTCCAGGATTTAAATTAACTAGAAACGGGGTTCATTCTTTAGATGATGCTGAATTATTAGCCATTATATTTGGAATAGGTAATAAAGACGAAAACGCTATTGAATTAAGCAATAGGTTACTTAAAAAATATAATTTTAATAGATTAGAACATTTAGGTCTTAAAGAACTGGCTAAAGAGCTCAAAAGTTATAACAAAGCAATGCAAATGTTAAGTTTAGTTGAGTTAGCTAAAAGGTATAATAAATTAGTTAATAACGGGCACACAGAAATTATTAGAAATGCTAAGGATGTTTACAATATTTTTTCAGATAAATTTAGAGAGTATAAACAGGAGAGTTTAAATGTTATTTTACTAGATACTAAGAACAAAATTATTAACACTAAAGAGATTAGCATAGGTACACTAAATTCTAGTTTAATGCATCCGAGGGAGATTTTTAAAGAGGCGATAAGGGAAAGTGCTTATTCAATCATTATAGTACATAATCATCCTTCAGGAGATCCAGAACCTTCTAAAGAAGATATTGAAATGACAAAAAAGATTATCGAAGCAGGCAAGTTACTTAACATACTTGTTTTAGATCACGTAATAATTGGAAAGGATAAATTTTGGAATTGGTTAGAAGCTCAATCCTAGCTTTTTAGCATTTTCTCTAAAATATTCTTCAGTATCCTTATCCATAAAATAAACAAAAACTCCCTTATGTGCTCTAGTTAAAAGAATTCTATAAACATTTTTTAAATGTTTTACAAATTCATCGTTCCCCCTTTTAGCCATATTATCATAAGAATTTTTCGGCTTCGCATACCAACTTTTAGTTTCTTTATCCCACACTAAATCATTTCCAAAAATAACTCCTATATAATCAAATTCGAATCCTTGTGAGGTATAAACAGTTCCAATTTGATGCATTCCAGAATCCTCTGTAGCCCATCTCCAAAACTCATCTTTATTCTCCCAAGGCATTTCAAAGTTCCCTATTTTAATATCATT
>JBBSXG010000081.1:0-2360 GCA_038045885.1 Nanobdellota archaeon | reverse complement strand
AAGGATCCATCGGGATTGGGTTTACTCCATTTCCAACAGAATCCAGCAACTAATCTTGATGAATTTTTCTTTTCTTTATTCTTTTCATCAATTAAATTCTTTAATTCATGCGGGGAATTAACAACTTTAAATTTCATCTTTGTTTCTTCATCAAGTTCAATATCAGCACCTTCTTCATAAATTCTTAATATTTTTTCAATTTTTTCAATATAATTTCCAGAACCTCCACACCTAAATTGAATCTTAAGCTCAGGCATCTCATAAATTTTAGCACCGAATTTTTCGGCAGCCATTTTTATAAGATTAATACTTCCCGTTTCAGTTGGTCTTACAACCTGATGCTCATCTATAAAAAAAATAGCTAATTTTCCCACCCTAATAAGTTCATTTATTTGTGGTTCCCCTGATCTAAGATTTTTTGGAGTATACATGCCCTCGCTTGTTTTTCTAATTCTATGTGCTTCATCACAAATAAGAACATCAAACTCATTCTCTCTATATTTTGATTTATCCATAAAACTATTAAAAAATTTGAATTGATTTGCAGATCTTGTTCCTAGTATTTTTCTTAAAGTGTTTGTGAATGCTGATGAACCTGTAGCATGAACAACATTTACCTTTTTTCTTAACAATTCTCCCATAACTTCTAAAGCAATAACAGATTTTCCTGTTCCTGGACCTCCTTTAATAATAATAACCGACTTTTCTTTTGATTTGTTTACCTCTTTTGCCTTATGCATAATCGCATTGTAAGAAGTAATTTGTTCATCAATTAAATTGAATATTTTTTGTTCATTAATCATCTCCCCAGTATGTTCCATTAATTTTTTAGAAGGTCTTAATATGCTATTATTAAATCTTCCAAAAACTTCCAAGCCAGGATCTGAAGAGAGTTTTGTTTTAAGGTAATTACCAAAATCTACTATTTCTTGCTTAGAAAATAAAGGGTACTCTCCAAGATTTTTTTTGAATTTTGGTAAGTAAAGTATTTCATTTGCTCCTTTGTTATAATTATGACAGTAAACACATGCATTAAGTTTTATCTGTGGTTCTTCATTAAATATGGTTAAGAAATCTTTTAAATGCCAACAATAACCTTCAACCTGTAAAGAAGGATGTGGCATTTCTAGTTTTGCTTTACCATAATTTACTCTCACATTACCCTCATTTTCAGAGTCTTGTACATTTTCGTTTGACCATTGTTTTAACTCAATAACAACAATATTCTCATCTCCTTGTTTATTTTTTCCAAATAATAAAACATCTATTCTTTTTTCTGAGTAAGGCAATTCATATTCAACAATAATCTTATTTTCTTCTATCGGAGCGTATTCCAAAACATTTTTTACAAAATTAAGAGAATTTATCCAGGATCTAACCTCAGAAGGACTAGCTCTTTTTTTATAATATTCTTGATATCTTTTAGAAATTTTATCCGCAACTTCATTTTTTATTACATCTTGTTTGAAATTTTTTACTACATCTTCATAAAGTTTCATAGTTCAGTGTATTTTTTACTGCTCCCTTTTGCTTTTTCTATAGGATATTTTTCTTTCATTACTTCAAATTTTTCTTTAAATGCATGTGGTAGATCGATACTCATAACATCGGCTAATCTAACTAAGAAGTATAAAACATCGGAGATCTCATGTCCTAATTCTTTTTTATTTTTAAAATCTTTGATATAACTGTTAATCTCATCATTATTTTTGAACCTAAAATGCTCCAATACTTCAGAAATTTCTAAGTTTAAAGCCAAAGCTAAATCTTTCGGATTATGAAATTGTTCCCAGTCCCTCTCATTAACGTATTTTCTAATCATTTCTCTTAATTCATTAAGACTTAAATCTTCACTCATTTTCTCTCCATTTACAAAAGGTACATTTTTCTCCAGGTTCAGGCATTTCTCCTTTTATTATCTTAATAGCCCTCTTAAACAGATATTCAGCATGATTTATATCTATTTTCATCTTAACTAACTCATTCTTAAACTTAAATTCTCCTGTTTCCATAACTTGTTCAGGCAAATAAAACAATAAATAAGCATAATTTTCTGTTTCATAACCATTTTTTCTTAATAAAAAATTGTAAATATCTAATTGATCCTGATAATGGTGAGCTGTATCTTTTTTTAAATCAAATCCTCTTGTTTTATAATCTAAAACAATTAGTTTTCCATTATTGCTCAATATATTGTCCACAGCACCATGCAATAAAACATCATTTTCTTCATCATAAAATTCAATACCTTTAAGATTATTTCTCCATGTTTTTAATAATTCTTTATCCTCAAATAATTTAATATCTTTAAGTTCTTTTAATTCAGGAGGTAATTTATTATTATCCCTAAACCTATCAAA
>JBBSXG010000080.1:0-2037 GCA_038045885.1 Nanobdellota archaeon | reverse complement strand
ATAAAGATACAAAAAGTTGGGGAGGATTTTTTGGAAAAGATACTTCAGTAGTTTACACCGAAGATGAATTTAAATCAGCCAAAGGATCAAAAATTTTAGTTGATTTAGAAAAAGGACAAATAAAAGCTGAATTTGCAAGAATAGAAGAAGGACTTGCAGTAGATGCAAAAAATGTAATATCTAAATTACAAGAAGGAATAAAAGAAATTCAAAAAAAAGTAGAACAGAAAATCGATAAAATCTCTGATGCACATGATATATTAAAAAAAGCACAAGAAGATTTTACTAAATCTGATAAGGAATATGAAAAGAGTTTAAAAGAAAATGGTCATTTTAGTCCGGAAACAATTGGTAAAGATTTAAAAAGAACTGTCGCATCGTATAAATTTATAAAAACTAAAGAAGGAATACGAGAAGGTATTGCAAAAGATATAGGTCTAAATCCGAATAGTCCACTATTAAAACAATTTCCTACCACATCTGAACTTTCTTCTGGACTCTCAACTACAAAAGCAATATTAAAATATGCAAGTAAGTTTCTAGGAGCTGCAGGAGATCTCTCAAATAATATTCTTGGTGGAATAGATTCTGCAACAGCAGAAATAAATAATCCTTTTCTTAAAAGCTTAAATCCATCTCCTGATTCAAGAATGAATATACAATTAAGTAATCCTATAGCAAGAAGTTTAAAAAATATTGAAATGTATGGAGGAAGTTTAGAAATCGCGGATTCATATGGAAATCTTGCTCCAATAGTAAAAACAGCAACAACTTATGCATATGTTCTACCCTCTCAATTAAATAATAAAAATAATTATTTTGATGGAATAAATTTCAACCTTAACAACGAAAATTTTGAGAATAAAAATGGAGAAAAAGGACAAACTATACAAATATTTTCAGATAATGGAATGTTAAATGCTATAGGAACTGGATTAAAAGATTTAAAAACTGTTGAGGGAGAATTAAAATTTGAAGGAGGTGGAAGCGTTGACTATACTGCTTTATTTGGCCTAATCAGAGGAAGTAAAGGAAGTTATGAAACCATACTAAAAGCAGATTATAAATCAAGTCCTGATGCTAGAAAAAGTGCAATAGAATTTTTTAATCAAGCAAATAATAATTATAAAAAACTTTATGATAAATATCAAACAGATGGTTGGACAAAATTAGAAAAAACCGAATTAACTAAATTATATAATGATAATTTTGTAGAATATAACAGAATATTAAATTCTGGAGATATAGAGTTATCAGTTTCTTCATCAAGATTAAATCAAATTCTTGATTCATTTTCAGCATCTGGAAATTCTCTAAATAATCCTATAATCAATCAAATAGAATTAGATACATTTAATAATGATCCAATTTTACAAAAGCAGTTAGCAGAAAGAGGAATATCTCCATCTAATATAAAACCTTTTGTAGATCAGGAAATTGCAAATATTAATAATTTTATAAAATCAAATACTGGAACAAATCTTCAATTTGTAAAAGATTCATCAAACGGGATTTATCAAATAAAAACTGACGGAGCAGTTTATAATATTGATCCATCTGTAGGCCCTTTCATAAGCAGTACTCTTCCTGTAATAATAAGTCACGGAGGGATAGACAGCTATGGAAATTTTTATTTAGATACAAGAAATTCAAGATTTGGAAAAAATATAGGGATAAATGTTTATGGTGGATATTACAAAGGATTTAAAGAAATTCGGCGTGCAGAAGCGGATGCACCATTTATCATTTCTGAAGGAGTGAAGAAGATTTTTGAACAAAAAATAATAGATCCAAAATCACGATGATATCAAATATATTCTCCAAGCTACTAAAATTTACTTTGGACGAACTGGAGCTCGTGGAGCTTCATCAGGATTTATCTTTTTAGGATTTTCTTGTTTATCTGTAACATCTAATTTTCCATTTATTGTATCGTTGATTGCTTCGTTAAATGCCTCAGTAAAAGCTTCAGCCATTTCTTCTTTTTTAATTTCACCTATAGTTTCAAGACCCCATACAATTAAACCTCCAAGAAAC
>JBBSXG010000079.1:0-1027 GCA_038045885.1 Nanobdellota archaeon | reverse complement strand
CGTACTTAATTTATCTGCTTCTTTTTCGTATTCTAAAACTCTTTTATTTTCTTCTTCTATCTCTTTTTTGAAAGAATTAATTTTTTTTTCAATATCTTTAATTTGTACAGCCATATAAAAATAAAAGATACTCTGAGTATATAAATATTTGCTGATTTACTTTATAAATTATTTTAGTGATTTAGCAAGAACATAACAGGTTTCATTCCAACGATAGTGATTTGTCAATGCTGCTTCCTGCTTATAACCATTTTCCAAATAAAATTCTTTGCCTGGCTCGGTTTCTGCAATTGTTAATTCTATCTTGACTGTTTTTGATTTTTTCTTAATAATCTTTTCTGCTTCTTTTAATAATTTAGAGCCAATATCCTCATTCTCAAAGGCAAAATGACGGAATTTCCATAGTTTATGGCTTCCATCTGAACTCTGTCCAAAAGATACTAAAAACAAAGCTCCTTTTGTTCCCTTGTCATCATAAACAATTAATTCGTTTGATTTTGACTGCTCTTTCAGATAAGAAATAATTTTTTCTTTTGGTAATTGGAATTGGTTATGGACTGGAAAGAATTTTTTAAATAAGGGAACTAGTTTTTCATAATCCTTTTCCTGGACTGGTCTTATCATGATTTTTATTTATGGGAATATGTTTATAAATTTATCTTAAGATAATTTAGTAGATAGTAAAGTTTAAAAAGCTTAAAAATTAGGTAAATTTGGGGTGATAAGCCCTGGTTAGTTCTGGGGAATGTTGGGGGAGAAAATGAGTAAAACTGAATTATTAATGCATATTAATGCTGGAGAAAAAGATATTGAATTACCTGAAACAGTATGTCCAAATCTAAAAAGGAGATTATGTGGTGATGTTTATGGTGGGCGGTGTATGGATTATGAGGAATATCCTGGTTGTTTTTTATATGTACTTACTAAAATTCAAATGAATGCTAGTGGAGATTATAGGAGGTAAGGAGGAATAAAAATGATACTCCTCGACCTAAAGGTCGAGGTATCCAGCTGTGAGAGCTAAACA